>JAAYYJ010000304.1 GCA_012515455.1 Oligosphaeraceae bacterium | reverse complement strand
TTGTCCGAGCATCGAGGCTGCTCCTTTCCGGGGGGGGGGGATATATTCCTCAGCACTTGAGGTAAAACTTATAATTTAAATTGTTATTGCTTATAGTCAATAAAAATGACGAAAAAATACTCCTGCCCGGCGATTTCAACCCAGTCATGCTTCGTGCGGTTCGCACTGCCGGGGCGGGGACAAAAAAACGGCCGGGGGAGGATTTTCTGCCCCGGCCGTTCTGATGGTGCTGGTGGAGGGTTTATTCCAGGTTGGTGCCTACGTCTCCGCCGTTTTGAGTGTAGCCGTTGCGAGTCAGATATTTCTGCATGTCTTCTTTTTCCAGGGCTTCGGCATCAATCATGTATTTGTGGGCTGCTTCGCTCTTCAGCATCACGTTGGCCTGGCCGCTGGAGTTCTGCTCCGGATAGAGCAGGTCCTGAGTATCGACCTTGATGTTGGCAGCGATGCGGCCGGAGCCGATCTTGGGCGTCTCATACAGGTTGATGCCCATCTCGACCAGGCGGGCACGGAGTTTGTCCGTATCAAGCTGGCGCGGAGTAACCCCGGCCTGCAGAGACAGCGTGGCGGCGGTGCCGGCGGCCTGACCCATATTCAGGCATTCCAGCACCAGCCGGTTGCCGCTCTGGCCCATGAAATCAGACGAGAAATTGCGCCCTGCCACCAGCAGGTTGTCGATTTTCAGGGTCACCAGGCAGCGGTAGGGAATCTCGCGCCATTGTCCCGGACCGACGTAGAATTTTTCCGGCTGACCTTGGGCATTGTTGCGTACGATATGCTTGATGTGCCCCGGCTCAGTGGGATGGTGGGCATCGAAGGAGTGCATGCCGCGGGCGACCGCATCGGGGAAACGCGCGTTGTTGACCAGGTCATCGCCTGTGAGCTTGTATTCGCACATGATGCGGCGCGAATCGCGCACCCCCAGCAGCGGCGCGGTGTCAATCAGCCAGGCCTGTTGGAAGCCGGGGATGTTGCGGCGGCAGAATTCAATCGTCCATTGGCACTGCTGGCGCTGCTCGAGCAGCTGCCGGGTCAGGTCGAAGCCATCCAGGCAGCGGCATTTGCGGCTGTGGGCGTAGCAGATGTACAGCTCGGTGTGCTCTGCCGGACGTCCGGGCACTACCACCACCCAGTTCACCCGCTTGTCAATCATGTACGGATATTCGCCTTTGGCCACCGCCTCCTGGATTTTCTCCAGCCACAGGGTCTGCATGGAGGGGATGCTGCGGTATTGGTTGTAATCGACATTGCCGATATGCATGACCAGGCTGCTGGCCTGGTTGTAGTTCTCCAGTTCCGGGCAGCCGCACTCGAAGGGTACGCCGGCATAAGCGGCCACATCGCCGTCGCCGCTGGTATCCACCACCCGGGCCGCTCTGATGGCCTGGAAGCCGCTCTTGTTGAAGATCACTACACCGCGGATGGTGTGGTCCTCGACCAGGCTGTCCACTACTGAGGTGTTGTAGAGTATCTCCACACCCTCTTTGAGCAGCATCTGCTCCAGGATGACCTTGGTTTTTTCCACATCCAGAAAGCGCCCTTTGACCGCACCGTTCTGCTGCAGGACATGGAACAGCTCGAAGCCGATACCCTCGATATAGCTGAAGGTCAAGGCCACATAGCCCATGGTCGCCAATCCTCCCAGAGCCGAGAGCTGCTCGACCAGCAGGACCTTGGCGCCGTTACGGGCGGCACACATCGCGGCTCCGAAGCCGGCATAACCGCCGCCGCAGACCAGGACCTCAACGTCCCGGACTACCGGGAGTTCCTTCGCAGGCATCATCATTGTCTTCATTGGAAAAAATTCTCCTTTTCGTTTCTCAGTGCATATACCTTGGGATTGCGGCTGACCTGAGCCAGCGCGGACAACAGCAGTTCTTTCCGGGCGTGGGAAAAATCCTCCGCCGGCAGCCCCAGCCCGAGGGCCGCCGGCGGTCCGGCGGGATGCAGCTTCAGGGCTGCGCCGAGGTACAGTATCCGGCCATCGCTGGAGAGCACTTCCGCATAGCCGCGGGAGTGCAGCCGGGACAGCTCGCGCTGAAAATCACTCTCCGAACCGACTTCCGGCCACAGCGAGCGCGGGGGCAGACCATATTCCTGCAGTACGGAGGACTGAAATTCAGCACTGCCTTGGGCCAGCAGCAGACGACCGGTGGCGCTGCGATAGAAAATCGGCCAGGGGTGGCTGAGGTCCTGGCTGAAGGACACTGGCTGCTCTGCCTGCGGCAGCAGACGGATGTATTTGTGGCCTTCCAGCAGGGCCACCGACACCGCGGCGCCGCTGGCGGCAGACAGCTGCCGCCCATAACGGCGGGCGACCCGGGCCCACAACCCCGGCTCGGCACCGGTCTGACCGCTCAGCTGAAACAACAATGGCCCCAGATAATAGGCGCCGTCGGGCAGACGGGCCAGCAGACCATTGGCGGCCAGGGACTGCAGCATCATGCATAACGCCGGCTTCTTGCAGCCGGAATGGACCCAGAGGGTCTGCAGAGAACAGGGCTCTAACTCCGAAACCTGACGCAAAGTCCGGGCTACTTTGTCAATGACTAAACCCATAATGCAGTGGTTTATTCAAATTATGTGAATCTATAAATAGATGATAGAGGGCTGTGATGGTAAAATATGCGGGATA
>JAAYYJ010000303.1 GCA_012515455.1 Oligosphaeraceae bacterium | reverse complement strand
CCTCTCCCCAGGGTAAAACTGGGGAGAGGCGCAAACACAGCCGGGAAATACCCCGCTTATTTTACTTCAACCTTGGCACCTGCGGCTTCCAGCTTCTCTTTGATGCTGGTGGCTTCTTCCTTGGTGATGCCGGTCTTGATCGGCTTCGGAGCCTCGGTGACCAGGTCCTTGGCTTCCTTCAGCCCTAGGTTGGTGATCGCGCGCACTTCTTTGATCACATTGATCTTGTTGGCGCCAGCATCGACCAGGATGACATCGAATTCAGTCTTCTCTTCTTCCTGAGCGGCAGCAGCAGCAACCGGGCCGGCAGCGGCGACAGCCATGGGAGCGGCGGCGCTGACGCCCAAGCGCTCTTCCAGAGCTTTGACCAGTTTGGACAGGTCCAGAACGGTCAAACTTTCGATGTAAGAGACAAACTTCTCCATGTCGGCATTCAATTCAACTTTGTTTTCGTCTGACATTGCTGTTTTTCCTTTAGATTAAGCAGCTTGCTCTTTCTTTCCCAAGAAAGCATTTAACACATAAACAATACTGGAAACCTTCGCATTGAGAACGCGAACCAACTGCCCGGCAGGGGCCTGCAGCAGACCCAGCAACTGAGCCTGCAGGACTTCGCGCGGGGGCATGTCAGCAAGAGCAATCACTTCCTCGCTGCTGATCAGAGTGCCTTCGACAAAACCGAACTTGAGCCTGACTTTGTCGGCCTGGGGCTTGGCAAAATCACGGATCGCTTTGGCTAAGGCCACCGGGTCGGATGAGCCGCTGACCAGAGCGGTGTCACCCGCCAGAGGGGCGGCAAAAACCGTATCCAGGCTTAGCTGTTTGGCAGCTTGCCGGAACAGGTTGTTGGGAACGATGTGACATTCAGAGCCTGATTCGGCCAGAGTAGCCCGAAAACTGCTTAATTGAGCAGTAGTCAGGCCTTTGTAGCTAATCAGAAAGAAGGGCTTGTTTTCGATCAGGCCCTTGATTTCCTGAATAATTTGGACTTTTTCTGCTCTCATGGTTAGGCCTTTACCGCTAATTTGACATCAAGACGAATGCCGGGGCTCATCGTCGAACTCAATGTCATGCTTTGGACAAAGATGCCTTTGGCAGCCGCAGGACGGGCACGCTGAATCACAGCCAGGGCAAACTGCGCGTTTTCCAGCAGCGCATCCGGGGTGAACGAGAGTTTGCCGATTGGCATTTGCAGGCAGCCGGCACGGTCGCAACGGTATTCCACCCGCCCGGCCTTGGCTTCCTTCACTGCGGCACCTGTATCATCAGTGACAGTGCCGGTCTTGGGGTTCGGCATCAGACCGCGGGGGCCCAACACCCGGCCCAGAGTCCGGACTTCTTTCATGGCTGCGGGAGTGGCGATCAGGACATCGAAGTCCAACCAGCCGCCCTTGATCTTCTGAAGCAGCTCTTCGTAGCCTACTTCATCTGCACCTGCGTCCTTGGCCTTGCTGGCCGCTTCACCGTCAGCAATGACAACCACCCGTTGGGTCTTGCCTATGCCGCGCGGAAGCACCATCGCGCCACGGACAATCTGATCCGACTGACGCGGATCAATGCCCAGGCGGAAAGCCAATTCCACTGTTTCATCAAATTTGGCGCTAGGCATTTTCTTCAGAGCTTCCATGCCTTCTTCCAAGGTATAGAATTTCTGCCGATCATAGACCTTCGCCCGGGCCTGATAAAGTTTACTTCGCTTCATCGACCACCTCGATTCCCATGCTGCGCGCGGTCCCGGCGACAATTTTCACCGCTGCCTCGGTCGTTCTAGCGTTCAAATCCTTTTTCTTGGTCTTCGCAATGTCTTCAAGATCCTTGCGAGTGACCTTACCGACCAATTCGCGTCCGGGAGTCTTGGCTCCGGAAGCGAGACCGGCTGCTTTTTTGAGCAGCACGGCCGCTGGTGGCGATTTGGTGATGAACGTGAAAGAACGGTCCTGGTAGACGGTGATCACGACGGGAATAACCAACCCCGCCTGCGCCTGGGTCGCTGCGTTGAACTGCTTGCAGAATTCCATGATGTTGACACCAGCCTGTCCCAAGCTCGGCCCGACCGGGGGAGCAGGATTGGCGGCGCCAGCGGGAATCTGCAGACGCACTTCACCCACGACTTTCTTAGCCATAAGACCTCTTTATTCCGCAGTTCTGGTCAGAGCCGGCAGGAGACTCTCCCATGAACCGCGACGAATTACTGTTTGCTTGACCGCACCCCTTCAGGGCCGGTCAACCTGCCCGAAACCCAATTCCACGATGGTCATGCTGCCAAACATATTGACAGCAACTTTCAACAACTGATGCACCCGGTCGATGCTTACCACATTGGCCTCGATATTATCGAAGGCTCCGCTGTTGTCCCGGATGATTACCGACTGTCCGATGGTGAAATCAACCGGGGGCTTGGCGGGCTGATTCTCACCCTGGTTCTGATTGCGCATGGCCTCGACTTCCTCATTACTGAGAGGAACCGGCTG
>JAAYYJ010000032.1 GCA_012515455.1 Oligosphaeraceae bacterium | reverse complement strand
TGAAAAGCCCTTACGATGTAGTATACACGATTTTGATCACGGAACAAGGCACGAACTTGCGCGACAAGTACAACAAGTACCTGTTCAAGGTCAATCCGAAATGCAACAAAATTGAAATCAAGAAAGCCATCGAACTGATTTTTGACGATGTCAAAGTCTCCTCGGTGAATGTAATGAATGTCCTGGGCAAGAAGAAGCGGATGCGCAGTGCCAAGATGGGAAAACGCTCTGACTGGAAAAAAGCCATCGTGACTTTGTCCCAAGGGACTATCGAGACGCTGTGACGCCCAATTGGCAGTCGCCTAAATGCGTCGTGCCTGCAAAAGTTTGAAGCGGTACGCCGACTTCAATTACTAGGAAAAGGCTGAAGAAATGGGAATCAAGAAATACAAACCGACGTCTCCTGGGCGGAGACAAATGAGCGTGAGTGATTTTTCTGATATCACTCGCAGCACTCCGGAGAAGAGCCTGACTGAGGGCAAGCGTTCGACCGGCGGTCGCAACAACCTCGGCCGCATCACCTGCCGTTTTCGCGGCGGCGGTGTCAAGCGCTCCTATCGTCTAATCGATTTCAAACGCGACAAAGATGGCATTCCGGCCAAGGTCGCTCATATCGAATATGACCCGAACCGCACCGCACGCATCGCCCTGTTGCATTATGCTGACGGCGAGAAGCGCTACATCCTGGCGCCTGCGGGGTTGACCCAGGGCAGTACCGTAATCAGCGGCCCATCAGCTGATTTCAAGCCTGGCAACAGCATGGCGATTAAAGACATCCCCAACGGCATCAATATCCACTGCATTGAGCTGGTCCCGGGCCAGGGTGCGAAGCTGGTCAGAGCCGCGGGTCAGGTTGCGATTCTGCGGGCCAAGGAAGGCCAATATGCGCAGGTCAAGATGCCCAGCAGCGAGATCCGTCTGATCAATATCGAATGCCGGGCCACCATTGGTCAGGTCGGCAATAGTGACCACTCCAGCATCAGCCTGGGCAAAGCCGGCAAGAAGCGCTATCTGGGCAAGCGTCCGCATGTCCGCGGTGTGGTCATGAACCCTGTCGACCATCCCATGGGTGGTGGTGAAGGGCGCACCTCCGGCGGTGGGCATCCTTGTTCTCCCTGGGGCCAGCTGGCCAAGGGCTACCGCACTCGCAAGCCGAAAAAAGCATCTGACCGGTTTATTGTTTCACGGAGGAAAAAATAATGCCAAGATCAATCAAGAAAGGCCCGTTTGTGGATGAGCACCTTCAGGCGAAGGTGGACCTGATGAATCATCGGGGCGAAAAGCGCGTGGTCAAGACTTGGTCCCGCCGTTCGATGATTCTGCCCGATTTTGTCGGGCACACTTTTTCCGTGCATAACGGGAAGAGCTTCATCAACGTCTTTGTGACGGAAAACATGGTCGGCCATCGTCTGGGCGAGTTCTCTTCCACCCGGACTTTCCGCGGTCACGGTGCCATCAGCGGCAAGTAACCGCTGAACTAAGCACACCATTTGCTTCGACAACAGCAGCCCCGCCACCGAAGGATTATCGGCGGCGGGGCTTATTGTTCTCCGGACCGGATCTCGCTGTACCTCAGAGTTCGAGCTGCAAATGCCGGGCCACCCAATACCAGGTCAGGCCTTCGTATTCGATGGGGGCATCACCATGGCCGTTGATGACCTTGTTGAACAATAATTTCGGGCCGTTCAGGGCATTGTATATCGGGAACACACTGGCGGCCAGGCAGGAGGTGTCGATAAAGCCAATGCTGATGAACACCGGGACATTGATCCGACGGGCAAAATTAACTGTGTCAAAATAGCGCATTTGGGACCAGTGCTCCCGCAGTTCCGGGATGCTGGACTGAGTGGGATGGCGACCCAGCAGGAATCCGCCCACATCGCCAAAGCACGGCACGCCGCAGAAAGCCGCTTTGAGATGCGGACTCAAGGCGGTGAGATAGAGCCCGAAGCCTCCGCCCTGGCTGGCCCCCAGATATGCCACCCGGCTCGCATCAATGGCCGGCAGCTTGACCACCTCGTCAATCATCCTGACGCCGCCCAGGATGGCACGGTACAGGAAAGTCTCCCGGTTGTCTTTGCCCAGCCCTTCCAGCCAGTATGACCGCACCCCCAGGTTCCGCACGTATTCAGCATGCTGCACCTTGTGGGCCGCAGCGCTGTCCGCCGGCTTGTAAGCATGTACGCCAATGGTCAGGGCGGCCACCGGCTGACGCATGAATTTCCGGATGTTGCCGCAGTGCTGCTGAAATGTCTCCAGGTTCTGCCCTGCCCCGGCGCCCTCGACATAGGCCAGCAAGGGCAGCTTCGCGGTCGTCTTGGGTAGACGCAAAAAACCGTAATGACGAGTGCCGTTGACATTGGCGCATTCCAATTCGTAAATCTCCGCCTCAGGTGTCGAGACATCCTCCCGCAAGGTCATTTTGAAATCCGCCGGAATCTCCGCCAGGTCTGCGAGCCCCTGCTCCCAGAAGGCAGTGAAATCCTCCGGCTCGGGCAGCACAGCCTGAATCTGCTCCGGGTCGAACGCCACGGCGCACATTTTGCGCGGCTGCCCCGAGACCCGGGCGGTGCAGCGCAGCACCCCCGGCGCAGACAATGCAAACGGCACCTCGGCCGGGGTCTTGACCTGCAGAGTCTGCAGCACTGCCTCGCCATCGCAGGACAGTTCCACGCTGACCGTGCTCTCCGTCGGGCTGGTAATTTTGAAGACTGCAGTCTCTCCTACCCGGTAGATATGCGAGGGGCGGTCACTAACCACGCTGATTCCCTCCATCGCCGCCAAACTGGCGATGCTGAGGCCGGCGCAGGCCAAGGTCTCTTTAATTCTCATTTCTGCTTCCTTTCAAGTTAAGATGGTGCAGCTCTGCCGGCTGCTTCCATACTATAGCATCGGCTGGTTTTTTGTCACCTGGGCAGAATCAGACACTGCCGCATTTCGGTCCACCTTGCCTCTGGCGTGGGAACACCATCCCCGCGGAGGGGACGAGGAGGACTTTTTGCCCGCCCGGCCTGGCAGCACCGTAAATACTCGTTATATTAAGTAAAGTACAGCCCGTAAACAAGGATTGAATAATGTTAAGTGACCGTGATTATGTCCGCTATTCCAGCGGCGGCAACAACTATACTCGCCAAACGACGCCCGAAGCACCGATCATCAAGCAAATTATCATTATTAACTGCATCATGTATGTCCTCTGCCACTTTACTGGCAGAACAGGCTCGCTGCTCCTGGGCAATCTGGAATTGACTCCGCTGCTGGTCCAGTCGGGACAGTTCTGGCGATTAGGCACCTATATGTTCCTGCATGCCAATTTCATGCACCTGTTCTTCAACATGTACGGCCTCTACATCTTCGGCAAACTGCTGGAACAGCCGCTGGGAACGAAGAGGTTCCTGATCCTGTATCTGCTGAGCGGGCTGATTGGGGGCGGACTCTGGATGCTGGCAAACTGGGGCAGCCCCACCCCTTGTGTGGGTGCCAGCGGGGCACTATTCGGGATTATGGTCGCAGCCGGAATGGCGTTCCCGCAAGTCACCTTCATGCTCCTCATACCGCCCATGCCGGTCAAACTCTGGGTGCTGGTGCTGGTGTACTGCCTGCTGGAAATTTTCACCCTGGGGCAAGCCTCCAATGTCGCCCACCTGGCCCACCTCGGGGGCGCACTCGGAGGTTTCATCTATATGCGCCGCCTGGGCTGTAAACTGACCCTGCCGAAATTGGCCGGTCTCAGGGAATTCTTCCGCGGGCTGCTGCCGAAGAGCTCAGTCAAATCGCCGTTTACCAGGCGCAGCGACGAGCCCGGAGTGGTTAATACTGCTGAGCTGGACCGCATCCTGGACAAGGTCTCAATGGTGGGATACAACAACCTCAGCGAGGATGAACGCGAATTCCTGCGCCGGGCCAGTGCCCAGCTGAAAAACCGCGGCCGCTAGGATGCCGTATGCTCACCCGGCGGAATTACGGCTCCGCCGGGGCCCCTCCCGGTAGCATTTTTGCGGTCTTGAAGAATTCCAGCATAATCCGGCCCAGCTGCTGCTTCCCCAGAGTATTGCTGTGGATGGGATCACGATTGAAGTGCCCCCAGGGCATCCCCGATTGACCGCGATATTGGTTGGCGGGGAGGGAGAGGTCCCAGAACGGCAAGGCCTGGGTCATGGCCATCTCCCGCTCCTGCTGATAAATGTCCCGATTCTTCTGGTCACCGGACTGCGACCAGTCGGAGGCGGGCAGGGGCGCCTCCGGTGCTGACGCGTCCTGCGCCCGCCAGTCAACACTCGGTCCGGGGCTCATAATGGCGCATTCACAGCCTGCGGCACGCGCCCGGCGCACGACCGCACCGAGGTCGTCCAAGCCGCTGGGGAGATTAAGATTACTGATCCCGCCTATCAGCAGCAAATCCGGCTGCAAGTCCTGGATGTATTTCTGGAAATTCTCTTCCTGGCAATAATACCAGCATCCGGTTCCGCCCCGGACCGAGTTGACAAAATTCGTCCTGGCTCGGGGGAACTCCCGGCTGACCAAGGCTTGGAAGACTGAATGGTAGGTGTCATTGACGATGCTATCCCCCAGCATGACGATATTCCAGGGGGTGCCCTTCTGTAGGGCCCGGGCGGTGCGGGGCAAGTCCCGGAAGGCATCTTGCGGTGCTTGGAAATCCAGTCCTGGCAGCTGGGTCGCGATACGGTCGCACCATTGCGCCGCCTGCCTGGCAGTGATTTTCCGCAAACTGATATTTGCGACCCGCACTGCGCCTTTGGAAACGAATGCCAGCTGGGCACTGACGGCCAGGCGGTTCACATATACCACTTCATCATAATAGCGCTGCCGGCCGGGCAGCACCTGGCCGTTGCAGTCCGGCAGCAGCTGACCGGCACCGTCATAATAATCTATCCACCAATAGCAATGTTTTTCCGCCTCGCAAGTGAAGGTCAAACGGTAATAAGCATCCGCCCCCACCGCTTTGTCCAGACTGAAGATCGCGCTCTGGATGCGTCCCGGTAATTTCCGGCGCGCTGCCGTATAAGGCACGAAGCGCTTCCGGCCGGATTCCTCCAGGACATACTCCCACTTGCTGTTGCACCCATGCACCGCCCCGCGAAAGGAAATAACTGCTCGCATCGCAATACTCCTGTGCTGTTGACTGCGCCGGTACCAGGACCAGGCCAGGCCGGCCCCCGCCCCCCCCGGACGCAAAAAAAAGCCCCCGCCGGAATACACCCGCGGGGGCAAAAAAAGGTTGGCAGCGCGCTACTTTCCCGCGCTCTTGAACGCAGTATCATCGCCGCAGGGGGCCTTAACGGCCGTGT
>JAAYYJ010000003.1 GCA_012515455.1 Oligosphaeraceae bacterium | reverse complement strand
TGGCCTTGTCCCGCCCGGATATCGCCTTTGAGCTGCATCTCAACGGTCGAGCGGTGCTGCAGGTCACCGCCGACCAGGATATCGCCGCGCGGACCGCGATGCTGCTGGGCAAGGATGCTTTCGCAGCTATGCTGCCGGTGAACTACAGCGAGGACGGCCTGCATGTCTACGGCTATATCAGCAAACCAGGCTTTACCCGCAACAACCGCCGTGAGCAGCGCATCATCGTCAACGGCCGGGCGGCGGCTGCCGATACGGTCTATTTCGCCATCCGCGACACCTATGATACCTTGATCCTAAAAGGACGCTATCCGAGCGTGGTGCTGTATCTGGACCTTGCTCCGGAACGGGTCGATGTGAATGTGCACCCCACCAAACACGAGGTGCGTTTCCGGGAACCGATGCGCATCGCCAATATCATTTCCGCGGCCTTGCGCCAGGCCCTGCGGGGATTGCCCGGCGGCACCGAGACCCCCACACCAGAACCGCTGCAGACAGCAGCGTCTACCCCACCACCGCTGCCTCCGGCAGCCACTGCTGCGGCTCCCAGTTCTCCTGCATCCGGCAGCATTATACCGGTTGTCAGCCCCCCCTATGCGGCGGCCTGGCAGGCTCCCGCGCTGCAGCCTGCGCTGCCATTATCCCTGCCGCCGCCCCCGCGCAGCGTCCTCAACCAGCACGAGACGCCATCTTCGGAGAGTGTCAGTCCGGCCTTGCCGGACACCGCTGCCACAGACTCTCCTGCGATGTTATCCTCTCTGACCATCAAAGGGATTCTGGGGACGCGCCATCTTCTGGCCGAGGGCTCCGGCGGGCTGGTGGTAGTTGATTTGCGGGCTGCCCGTCAGCGCATAATCTTTGAGAAGCTGCTCAAGAATCTGCAGAGCAGTCAGGTCGAACGCCAGCAGCTGCTGCTGCCCCTGACCTTGAATCTCAGTCCCGAGGAGAGCAAATTTCTGTCCGGCTCACTGGCCCACTTTCAGTCTTTGGGATTCTATCTTGAGCCTTTCGGCGGGAATACCTACATCATCACCGCCGTGCCGGCCAGCCTCCCCGGGCAGGACTACGCCAGCATCCTGCGCGATATTATCGATGATATGCGCACCAGTAATCTGACCAACCGCCAGAATGCCATCCATCTGGCCCAGATCGCTTGCCGGCATGCGGTCAGAAGCACTGCTGCACCCGATGCCGCTGAACAAAAATATATCCTGCAGGAATTGATCCATTGTGAGATGCCCTACACCTGCCCCAACGGCAATCCCACCATGGTCCATATCACCTATTCCGAACTGGATAAACGTTTCAAGGCCTGAAACCACGCCCCGATGCTGCTCGACACTATGATTCCGAAAGCATTTTCTGGGCCAGCAACAGCCATTGCTTATTCTCACTGCGCTGCTCCTGGGGCTGAGTCTGGACTTGACGGATCACCGATAAAAATAATGCCTCGGATTCTTCCTGGTGACCCAGGCGCTTGAGAATTACCGCCTGACGACAACGGCTCTCCGGAGTTGAGAGCTTTTCCACCACTTCGTCGTATAAATCCAAGGCCGCCTCGTACCGACCCAAATCATCGAGAATCTTCGCCTGCAGAAATTTTCGTTCCAGCAGGTAGTCGTTGGATTCGCTCTGCATGGTCTTCTCAATAGCCTCGAGCGCTGCGGGCAGTTCCTGCAACGCGTAGCAGGCCCGGGCCAGACCGAACAGGAAATCCGAGTCCTGGCTGTATGCCCCCTGCAGGCAATGCTGGAAGCAATCCTTGGCTTTAGCGGGTTCTTGCATCTGCAGATATGCCTCACCCAATTCCGCCCGCAACGCCAGGGTGTCGGTCTGCTCCAGACGTTCCTGCAGGGACCGTACTTTGGCCTGGTAGAAGCCTTTTCTCGACAGCGGGCGCTGCGTCGCACTTTGCCCCCCGCCGTTGAGCATGACCACCAAAATATACAGCAGACTCCCCACCAGGGGAAAGAAAAGCACCAGGAAAATCCACCAGTACTCCTGTCTGGTCTTGAGGATGTGCAACAGGCAGATGAAGGACAGGAGGATCGGCAGCGACAGCCACAACCAGCTGGAGAACCACCCGGAGAGACTGGCCAGCAGAGAACTGCCGCCCTCCAGATCGTACTGCGCTTGAGCCAGAAGCAATGGCATTTGAGTGATAAAAACAGGCATGGTTGTAGGGTATCCCAAAATGACCTCCGGCGGAGCTGGAGAGCACACGCTGGCCGGAAAGCCGTTGCGGTTCTGCGGGTAAGAACGGACTGAATGTAAAGAATTTAATTTAATGACGGTTGCCGGGGCAGCTGCCAACCGGTCAGGGCTAGAAAATTATCGTGGAAGATGGCCCGGTTTTCCTCGGGCCGGAGTTTTTCCCCCAAGACGCCATAGAGATAACAGGCCGGATTGCAAACCGGATAATCAGTGCCGAACAGCAGCCGGCCCTTGCCCGCGGCATTCAGGATCGCCCGCAGGATGCCATAGCCCAGGATTCCGCCACCGGAGAGGTCCAGATAGGCATTGGGGTATTGTCGCAGCAGGGCGATTTTCTCACGGGCGGCGTCACCGGGACCGGGATGAGCGATCACCACCGGCAGGGTGGGAAAATTCTGCAGCAGCCGTTGCATGTCATCAATACTGGAGGGGTGGATGTTCAAGGTCAGGCCCAAGTCCCGCACCAGCTCCAGGATGGTAAACATTCCCGGCGAGCAATAATCCTGATAGCCCATCACATAGCCGGCTATCTCTCCGACCCAGCGGAAGCCCAGATCGTAAAAACGCTGCACTTCCCGGCAGGACTCCTCCGGGAAATTGGGATGGATATTTACCCCGGGATAATAGCGGTGCGGGAATTGCCGCTGGATGGTCAGAACCCGTTCATTGCATTCGGCAATGACCGCGAAATCGCGGCCGTCAGTGCGGATATTGCAGGCACCGCAGAAATAATCGATACCAAACTCGTCTAGGGGAGAGAAGTACTCTTCCCAGTTGTTCGGGGCATCCAAGCTGAAATTGCGCTTAAAATACGGATGCGCATGCGCATCGATGATGGGGTAGTCGAAATGTCGCACCGGAATTCCTGGACTCTGATTTGCGAAAAAAAGCCTGCGCCTCTCCTGGCCGGACTGCCGCCAGACCAGTGCCGGCATTGCAGCCCTGCCCAATTTCAGGCGCTCAAAACACTATCTTGCCTTGGCTGTCACGGGTGTTCCGCCACGTCTCCTGGTTAAAATTATGCTCCCAGGTGCTGCTGCCGTGGATATCTCCGCTGCCGTAGCAGGCATTGAACAGCCAGGTCTCACCGTGCCGGGGGGGGCGTGGCATGGACTCATAGGGGATGTTGAATTCAATGGCGACCTCGCCTGGCGCTGTCCCCACCCCGGGCGCCGGGATGGTGATTACCGTCTTGTTGCCGGCAACAGCCTCATAGACATCACCCTTGCCCGCATTCTCAAGGTTGGTCTTGACCAGCTTGTAGCACGATGCCCGGGAACCGTTCTTGCACCGCCCCGGCATGCTGAACAGACCTTTCTTTTCCGGCCCCAGGGTGACCCGCAGGATGTGCTTGGCGAAATCCTCCTGTGGCACAACCGGGGACAAGATGAAGATCACCTGCAGACTGCTCTCGCCGGAACGGCAGAAAATTCTCGTGCCGGCCTTGGTGAACCTTTGCTCGAGGTCCTCAGCCATGTAATTCTCCGGCACCAGATATTGGACGGTGCTGTCGCCGACCCGGATGGTCCGACCGGCCGGGACTACCGCGCGGTCCAGCATCCACTGGCCATCCCATTGGAACGGCGCATATAACGGCCCGCTGAGGCGCCCACCCATCCGCATCAGCTGCGGGGTGGCGCCGCCGAACAGCGAATAGCCGCTGCCGTCAGCTAGATTGCCGCTCTTGTTGCAGGGCAGGCTGTCAATCACGAGCTTCCGGGCGGCCAGGGATGCAAACAGGCTCTGTGCTTCCGCCGGAGCGCATGACGTCCGAAAACGGCCCAATGCATTGGCGGCCCGGGCAGTGTGCTTCAGATAATCGAATTCCAGCCTGGCCCGCTGCAGCAGAAAAGACTGGTTCTTCTGTTCAGCAGCAGTGAGGAGATTCTCCAGTTCCGCGACCACTGCATCAGGGTAACGGGTCTGGATGACCTGCACCGGATGGCGGGTCAACGACAGGCCGCCGGCCAGCAGTTCCGGGTCATTCCAGTCGATTTCGCTCTTGCTTACTACCAGTTGCAGACGTTCATCCAGGAGCTGGAAGAATTTCTGCATCGCGTCTACTCCCTCGGCATAGACGCGCTGGCAGTACTGCTGCAGCAGCTCCCGGGGGTCCGCCTTGGGGTCATCCAGCAGCTTCCCCCAGATGTAGTAGGTCGGGCCTTCCAGGCCGAAGAGTTCACCGAAACCACAGCGGTAGATACCCTTGACATTACTGGCGTGGAATTTCTCCAGCTGCTGCTGACAAAACTGCCAGCTCTGTTTGGGCATAAAGCCTTCCGGCTTGTAGTAGCCCCAGTTGTAAAGGTAGACCACGAAACCGCCCGGAACCTGATACCCCTGCCAGGAAGCCATGATCTCATCCGAATACGGCGCCAGTTCAATGACCACGTTATCCGGGAAATCCTTGAAGGTCTGCGGCGGGATGCGGGTGGGCCCGTAGGCGATGATGCAGACCTTCCGGCCCGGGCGGTCCTTCTGCAGGCGCACCGCCATCTCACGGTGCATGATCCAGATTTTCTCGCCGAAACTCTCCACGCCGTACAGCGCGGCGCAGTCCGGGCATTCGCACGGCCAAAAGCCGTCGCTCTGGGCCAGCTGCACAATCTCGTAGCCTTTGTCCAGATGCTCCAGGACTTCCTGGTAGATCATCTCCCGCACCTGCGGATTAGAGAAGCAATACTGCGGCCGGGTGGGATGAGTAACCCGCTTGCCTTTGCGTAAAGCAAAGTACTCCGGGTTGGTGGCAAAATATTTGTCCTGCAGAATGGCCCGGCTGTGCGAGTGCCCGCCATGGGAGCCATACCAGGGCGAAGGCAGGAAATTGTTGGCCAGGTCGTAGTTGATATCCTTGCCCCGGCTGATGCAGTATTGTATCTGCGGAATCCGGTCATAGTGGTAGTCTTCAGGAATAGTGATGCTGGAGCGCTTAGGCACGGAGTCGGCCAACGCGGCACCGCCCATAAACAGCGCCCCGGCGAACTTCTCCAGGAAAGTCAGGGTACTTTTGTAAGACCCCAGGATGCAGTAGTTATGTCGGGATGAATCAGGATATACCCCACCACGCCAGTCATCGCCGAACATAAACACATCTTTGCCTTTGACCACGAGGTGATGTTCCCAGCGTTGGTAGCTGCTCTTGCCCAGCCCGGCAGCCGACAAGGCGCGGCAGGCACCAATATACAGCCCCGGCTGACCGGCCGCCAAGTCCTTCTCTGCACGCACCGGTAACGCGACTGCGGTGCTGCACAACAACGCCTGCGCCAGCATCTCCGCGGCTTGGCGGTGGTAGAGATTCAGATGCTGGTTGCCGACATCGTCAGGATAGATGATCTGGTAGTCGGATTTCCCCTCGGCGATAATCGCGACATCCGCGGCCGCAGCCATGCCGCTGCCCAGCAGCAACCATAACAGCATCAGAAAAGAACGTTTCACGACCACTCCTTGGGTTAGTACTGATTGCTTTACCATTACCGGACTTTTGCGTTGAGAATATAACTCGCTTCTCCTGTAATAACAAACCAAGGGGTGTATTTTCCCCCTCTTTTCCTTGACAAACTGTCGAGCCCTGCTTATGTTGTGTCCGTATCCTGACGCTTGAAAACTGTTCGCCGAGCGTAATGTTCGTTAATGCGCGAAGGTTGATGCTAGATTGTCGCCGAAGGGGCACCGTTTTCGGTTGGCCTCACCATGACGCTGCCAGCACTGTAGACACAGTTGAAATCCGGGGGCTGACCCGCTCGCACCAGCTCCCCGGCCGGCGCTGGAGACCAAGCTGAAATCCGGGGTCTGACCCGCTCGCGTCAGCTCCCGCCGGCCGGCGCTGGAGACCCAGCTGAAATCCGGGTTCTGACCGCTCGCTCCAGCTCCCGCTGCCAGCACTGGAGACCCAGCTGAAATCCGGGTTCTGACCGCTCGCACCAGCTCCCGCCGGCCGGCGCTGGAGACCAAGCTGAAATCAGGGGTCTGACCCGCTCGCACCAGCTCCCGCTCTGGGATTCTTGGGCCTTTAGTGGGAAGCAGTTGTCCGGAAACAAGGTATTTGTATGCAATTGCTGATGTGTGCCTTGAAAAAATTGCCAAAAGCACTATTTTTTGCCCCGTGCCCTTGATTCTAGCGGTGGGCCCACCCCACCG
>JAAYYJ010000302.1 GCA_012515455.1 Oligosphaeraceae bacterium | reverse complement strand
AACTGGGACTCCTGGCTGTCGCTGCTGCTGCCCGGTGCCGCCCTGGCTATCATCCTGACTGCGGTAACCCTCGTGCAGCATAAGATCACCCTGGGCAGCCTCCGGCCGAATAATTGGGGCCAGACAGCCGCCCAGGCAGCATTCGCCATCGTCTTGCTGCCGCCCCTCTGCCAGGTCCTCGAAGGCTGCGCCCGCAGGCTCTCCTTGCGGCGCCTCGAGACCAGCGCTCCCAATTTCCGCGAAGAGAACTCCGGCGCAGTGGAAAAAATCGACCATGAATGAGCAGAAATGGCAGAACATGCTGCAAATCCGCATTGCGCTGTGCGGTTTGGCGCTGCTCTTCTGCTTCGGGCTGCTGCTTTACCGTCTCTGGCAAGTGCAGGTGCTGCAGAACCGCGAGCACCAGGACCGCAATGCCCGGCAGAGCATCCGCCTGCTGCGTCTGAGTCCCGCCCGGGGCAGGGTCTTCTCTGCCGACGGCCAAGTGCTGGCCGACAACCACTGCTATTATGATCTGGGCTTTTATGTCTCGGAGATGCGCCAGCCCGGCCGTTCCTACAAGACGACCGACTATATCCTGGCCTGCGAAAAACGCATCGCGCTGTGCATCGGGCGGATGCCCCAGCTGACCGCCGACCAGCTGCGAACCCATATCCGGCGCCATCCCATCCTGCCCTTGATCATCGGCAAAGACCTGACTGCCCAGGAACTGGCCCGGGTCGGAGAACTGACCCCGACTATTCCAGGGCTGGCCATCATCCCCAGAAGCGAACGAAAATACCCCGCGCCTGAAAGCTGCGCTCACCTCCTGGGTTTCACCGGCCGGAGACTGCCTGAGGATGATCTCAGCGCCGAAAAAACCCGCTACTCTTTCGTTACCCCGGAACTCAGCGGCCGCAGCGGACTGGAAGCGACGTACAACCATATCCTGTCCGGGCGCAATGGCTCGCGCCTGCTCAAGGTCGACGCCCAGGGCTTCGTCCATGACGATGTGCGCCAACCCCTGCTCCCCCGCCATGGTGATGACCTGCACCTGACCATCGACAGCCGGGCCCAGAGAGCCGCTGAAGCAGCCCTGCAGGGAGAAAGCGGAGCTCTGGTGCTGATCGAGGTCAACAGCGGTGCGGTACTGGCCCTGGTCTCCGCGCCGACTTACAGCCTGGAACAACTCAGCGCCGCAAAATATGCCGCGCTGGACCGCGCCCCCGGGCTGCCGCTGAAGAACCGGGCCGTCAATGAGACCTACACCCCGGGATCAATCATCAAGCCCCTGATTGCCCTGGCAGCGCTGAGCAACGCAGTACTGCAGCCCCAGGACAGTTATAATTGCATCGGGTACTATGCCTTGGGGGACACCCGCATCCGCTGCGCCAAACGCAGCGGACATGGCCCCATCAACCTGCAGGAAGCCATATGCATGTCCTGCAATCCGTATTTCCTGCACTACGGCTGCCTGACCGGCCTGGACCGGCTGCAGCCCTTCTTCACCGCTGCCGGCCTGGGCGAAAAAACCGGCATCGATGTGCCGGAGTTCTGGACCGGTATCCGGCCCGGCCGGGAAGAAGCCCTGCGCTGGCAGAAGCGCCCCTGGCAGCACAGCGACACCGCCCTGGTCACCCTGGGACAGGGCATCATCACCATGACCCCCCTGCAGGCGGCGCTTTATACCGCAGCTCTGGCCAACGGCGGCATTCTGTACCGGCCCTTCCTGGTGCAGAGAAGCACCAACCCGGCTGGGCAAACCGTGCAGACCACTCCGCCGGTCATCCGCCATCGCCTGCCGACCTCACCGGCAATGCTGGGTCTCATCCAGGCGGCCATGCAGGAAGCCGTGCGCAATGAGCATGGCACCGCCCGTGGCCTGCAGCAGACCGGGTGGTCACTGGCGGCCAAGACCGGCACCGCCGAAGTTGACAGCGGCGGCGAGCGTCACAAGAATGCCTGGGCCATCTGCTATGGCCCCTGCGAAGCACCCAGCTTCGCGCTGGCTTGCGTGATTGAACGCGGGGAGTCCGGCGGGCAGACCGCGGTGCCCGTGGTGGCGGATTTCCTGCAGCGCTGGCGGCAAGCCATCGCCGCGGCGCCTTGAGGCCTCAGTCCCCGACTCTGCGGTCATGATAATAATATTCCCGGTCGCGTTCGGTTATCGCCCGGCGGACCCGGCAAGGGGAGCCGTAGGCGACCACATCCGCAGGGATGTCCTTGGTCACCACGCTGCCCGCGCCGATGACCGAGTTGCGGCCGATCCGCACCCCGGGCAAGATTTGCGCTCCGGCACCGATCCAGACGTGATCCTCGATCTGGACCGGGAATGAGAACTGCCCGCCGTTGCGGCGCAGGTCCGGATGCACCGGGTGTCCAGTGGTAGTGATAGTTACATTCGGGGCCAGCATCACGTGCCGACCGATGAAGACATCGATATCGTCGAGGACTACCAGGTTGAAATTGATAAATGTATTGTCGCCGATATGGGTATGCCGGCCGTACCCGAAGTAGATCGGCGGCTCGATGAAGACCCCCTGGCCGTATTCCGCCAGCAGCTCCCGCATCAGGTTCTGGCGCTTCTCCTCTTCCTCCGGCAAGGATAAGTTGAATTCCCGGACCAACCGGCGGCAGGACAGGCGCTGGGCCGCCAGCTCCCGGTTGCCCTGGTCCGTATAGAGCCTCCCGGCGCACATTTGCTCATAAAAATCCACCTCTGTACCTCTTGTTTGGAATCATCCGGCGCAAAGCATTCCCGCCCCCCTTCCGAACTCTGCTGTCACCCAGCAGATCACGGAAGAGCGGAATCAGCAGCAAATACAGCAGCAGCGGAATATAGAACACCCAGGACACCCCCAGGGTCGACACAATGGCACCGCTACCCAAGGTCCCCAGCGCCATGGCTGCAGTGCTGGAGCTGCTGGCCAGGGCAAAAATTGTCGACCGCTCTTCTGGCCGGCTGTAACGGGAGATCAGGGTGAACAATGCCGACACCAGGCAGCCCGCGCTCAGCCCTTGCAGGAACCGGAACACACTGAACCAGGCTACCGTCAGGGCCAGCGGCTGGGCTGCGGTCGCCAGCGCCGTCACCACCAGTGCCGGGATAATAATCAGCCGGGCCGGT
Organism: Oligosphaeraceae bacterium; assembly: GCA_012515455.1. GTDB lineage: Bacteria > Verrucomicrobiota > Lentisphaeria > Oligosphaerales > Oligosphaeraceae > JAAZIZ01. The sequence continues at coordinate 8,247 of JAAYYJ010000302.1, read as the reverse complement.
ACCAGGTCGCACAACCAGCCGGCCAGCAGCCCTGACAACATCCCGCCGACACAGGCAATCGCGCTGATCACTCCGGTATTGCCGGCGACATTGGCGGCACCGAAGGCGGTTTTGACAATCATGGGCACATACGGGCCATCGAAACTGCGCAGGAACTGCACTCCGACAAACAGCAGCACCGTCGAGGCCACGATTTTCTCCATTGCCGGCAGGCTGAAGTGGGCTGCCATCCTATGCCGAAAAGACAGTGCCGCCTTTGCCTCTGCTGAGCGGACGTTACATTCCTCGTGAACATAGTGTGCCAGCAGCCCGGCCAAGGCTGACATCAGGCCGCAAATCAGGAATCCGGCCACGAACCCGAAGCGGCCCAGCACCACCCCCCCCAGCAGAAATCCCAGCACCAGCCCGCCCCACTCAGCCGTGCTGAGGATTCCCAGGGCAAAGCCCTGCCGCTCATTCGGAGTCTGGGCTGACACCAACGACTGGGCGATAATAATCACACCGCTGAAGACCGAGGAGATGGTCCGGATCAGCACCAGCACCAGCACATTCGGGGCCAGGCACATCAGGGGAATCACCAGGGCATTGCCGAAATTATTCAGCATCAGCATCTTCCGCCGTCCGCGCCCGTCAGACAGCCGGCCCCATATTGGCATCACCAGACAAAAGCAGAGCTGGCTGAAAAAATAGAACAGCGAGACCCAGAGTCCGATCTGCCGCTCAGCGTCAGTATGGAGCAGCCGCCCGATATGCAGGGGGATGAACGGCATCACAGCCGAAAATCCAACCTGGGTGAGCAGCTGACTCAGCCAGACATAAAACAACGTCCGTTTCCAGTTCATGCCGTGATGTTTCCCTCTACCGCCGCACCTGCACAATCAGCCCTGCTGCTGACCACACTATAATATATCACCTCCCGAACACAACCATGACTGGCCCCGCAAAATTCTTCCCCCCGGCGGGACAGGCCGCGGAGCGGGTGCTGCGGACGGAGCCGGGGAGCAACCGGCGCCTGGTGGGATGAAAGCGGCACGCTGCGGAGGTGCCCGCATAGCCCTCTGCGCGCCATCCTGTCCTGGCCTTGCAGCTATTCCCGGGACCAGGCTCGAGTTACAACTTGGCTGGGGAATGGGATTGCATTTATGCCCGTAAAGACTATATTATAACTTTTATATATCCTGATAATGATCTATGTAAGGTGAGCATAAGGAACGCTTCATGAGAACGGTCGGCACTGTAGTGCGCGGTATCCGCTGCCCAATATTCCGACAGGGCAACAACCTGGCACCGCAAATAGTGGAGGCCTTGTTGGCCGCCAGCAGCAGCGAGGGATTCCAACTGCGCAACCATGACGTGGTTGGCATCACTGAATCCGTGGTCGCCCGGACCCAGGGGAATTATGTCAGCGTGGACGACATCGCCGCGGAAATCCGGGCGAAATTCCCGTCTGGCGAGCTGGGGATTGTGTTCCCGATTCTGTCCCGGAACCGTTTCTCCATTCTGCTCAAAGCCATTGCGGCCGGGGTCCGGAAAGTGCATCTGCTGCTGAGTTATCCCTCGGATGAAGTCGGCAACCACCTGATGGACCCGGAGATGCTAGATGACAGCGGCCTGGACCCGCACCGCGACATTCTGGATGAGACCCAATACCGGCAGTATTTCGGGCCCCGGGCCGTGCACCCCTTCACCGGCATCGATTACGTCGAACTCTACAAGGATTTGATCGGACCGGATAAAGCCGTGCTCCATTTTGCCAATGACCCGCGGGCCATCCTGCAGTTCTGCCCCCATGTGCTGACCGCCGATATCCATTCCCGCAAACGCTCGAAAAAACTACTGCGCCAGGCGGGAGCAGCAAGCGTCTTCGGTCTGGACGACATCTGCACCGCCCCCGCCAGCAGCGGCGGCGGCTATAATGAACAATACGGCCTGCTGGGTTCGAATCTCTCCGGCGACGACAAGGTCAAGCTCTTCCCCCGCGACTGCCAGGCCCTGGTCGAGGATATCCAGCTGCGCCTGCTCCAGCAGACCGGCAGAGAAATCCAGGTGATGGTCTATGGCGACGGCGCCTTCAAGGACCCGGTAGGCAAAATCTGGGAACTGGCTGACCCGGTGGTCTCGCCGGGTTACACCCGCGGACTGGCCGGCACGCCCTCGGAACTGAAACTGAAATTCCTGGCCGATGAGGGCGAACGGCAGGGCCTCGATCAGGACGCCGTGCACAAGGCGATTCTGCAGAAGATCAAGGAGAAAGCCTCCAATCTGGTCGGGCAGCAGGCCTCCTTGGGCACCACCCCCCGGCAGCTCACCGACCTGCTGGGCAGTCTCTGCGATCTGACCAGCGGCTCCGGCGACAAGGGCACGCCCGTTGTGCTGATCCAAGGCTATTTCGACAATTTTGCCGATTGATGCAGGTTATTACCGCCAAACACAAAAAAGGGAACCTAGACATGAGCGCATTACGAGTTGGCATTATCGGACAGGGCCGCAGCGGCAGAAATATCCATAGTGAATTTCTAAAACAGCTCCCGGAGAAATTCCAGATCGCCGCCGTCTGCGATCTCCTCCAGGACCGCTGCGAACGGGCGGCCCAGGAATACTCCTGCCCAGTCTTCCAGGACTACCGTGAGATGCTGAACCGCAAGGACCTGCAGCTGGATTTCGTGCTCAATTCCACCTTCAGCCATCTGCATGCCCCCATCACCAAGGAGATTATGGAAGCCGGTTTCCACGTCCTGTGTGAGAAACCCCTGGCCCGCACCGCCGCGCAGGTCCATGACCTGATTGCCACCTCCAAGCGCACCGGGCGCACCCTGGCCATTTATCAGCAGTCCCGCTTCGCCCCCTACTACCGCCAGGTCTGCAAAGTCATCGCTTCGGGCGTGCTGGGTGACATCCGGATGGTCAAATGCGCCTTCAACGGCTTCTCCCGCCGCTACGACTGGCAGACTCTGCAGAAGTTCAACGCCGGCAATCTGTTCAACACCGGGCCGCATCCGATGGACCAGGTCCTGGGGCTGATCGGCCGGGACATCATGCCCAATGTCTGGTGCAAGATGGATGTGGTGAATTCAGTGGGCGATGCCGAGGATTTCTGCAAAATCATCCTGTCCTATCCCGGCCGTCCGGTCATCGACCTGGAAATCTGCAGCAACATCAGTTACAACCCCTACACCTATCAGGTCTACGGCACCTACGGCAGCCTGACGGGCAGCATGAGCCATATCGACTGGAAGTACTACATTCCGGCCGAAGCCCCGGAGATCAAACTGCACGAGGAACCGCTGCCCGGCCCCTCATACTGCTCCGACAAGTTGGTCTTCCATGAGGAGGCCTGGGATGTTCCGGACGAAGACAAGGACCTCTTCAGTTCCATGGCTGGTCGTTTCTACCAGAACCTCTACGATGTGCTGACCACCGGCGCACCCCTGGCCGTCACGCCGGAGCAGGTCTGCCAGCAGATCGCAGTGATGGAGGAATGCCATCGCCAGAACCCGCTGCCCAAGAAATTCTGATTCTGTTCCTCACCCTGCCGTCTTCTGCCGGCAGGGTTTTGCCTTCATCCAACCTGCCCCCCCTCCTCCGGTAAACATGAGTATTTCTGAAGACTCCCCCATTGTAGTACAAATTGTCACCCTCGGCTGTGCCAAGAATCTGGTCGATGCAGAAGTGATGTGCGGCACCCTGGCCAGCAACGGCATTTATTTGACCACCGATGCCGAGGCCGCCGATGTAATGCTCATCAACACCTGCAGTTTCATCCGCGATGCCCGGGACGAAGCGGAGAAGGCCATCCGTTCCGCTCTGTCCTGGAAACGCCGCGGCCAGCGGCGCGGCTTGACCCGCGCGGTCGCAGTCGGCGGCTGCCTGCCCCAGCGCCAGCCGGAAGCCTGCCAAAAGCAGTTCCCGGAGGTGGATTTCTTCTTCGGACTCGACGACATCGACAAAATCCATCTGCTGATCCGGCAATTCTTCACCGGCAACTCTGAACTGCCCCTGCCGAAAAAAGACCTCCCCACCTATCTGTATGATCACAACACCCCGCGCATCACAGTCACCCCGGAGAATTACGCCTATTGCAAAATCGCCGAGGGCTGTGACCATCGCTGCGCGTTCTGTGCCATACCGGATATCCGCGGCCACCTGCGCAGCCGGCAGCCGGAATCGGTCCTGAGCGAATGCCGGCAGCTGCTCGAACGCGGAGTGCGGGAAATCAATTTTATCGCCCAGGACAGCACCAGCTACGGGCGCGATCTGCCCGGCCGGCCGACCCTGACCGAACTGCTGCGGCGCAGCTCCGCCCTGCCAGGCGAGTACTGGCTGCGGGTGCTGTATACCCACCCCCTGCATGTTACCCCGGAATTCCTGGACCTGCTGGCCGCAGGCGGGCACGTAGTGCCATACCTGGATATGCCACTACAGCATATCAGCAGCCATATCCTCAAAGACATGCGCCGGGGCCAGGACGGCCAAGAGACCCGCAAACTCCTGCAGCTGATCCGGGAGAAATACCCGCAAATCGCCCTGCGCAGCACCTTCCTGGTCGGATTCCCTGGTGAGACCGAGCAGGATTTCCAGGAGCTGCTGGCCTTCATCCGGGAAATCCGGTTTGAGCGCCTGGGGGTCTTCGCCTATTCACCGGAAGAGAATACCCCGGCCCTGCAACTGGATGCCCAGACAGTGCCACATACCACTGCGGTCCGGCGGCGCAATCAACTCCTGCAGGTGCAGCAGGAAATCTCCCTGGCCCGCAACCGGAGCCTGATCGGGCAAACCGTGACCGTCTTGCCGGACGAGGCCCCGCAGCGCCGCCAATGCCTGGGACGCAGCAGCGCCGACGCACCGGAAGTCGACCAGTCGGTGCTCTTTAAGACCATCCCCGGCCGGCGCGGACAAATGCATTTCGCAAAGGTCCGCATCACCGCCGCGGATGCATACCAGCTCTCCGGCGAGGAGGTCCCCTGAAGAGCGGACAGCGCTTCCCGCAGAGCATTCCCGGTAAAGAACCATGGCCAAAACAAAGGAAAAATTATTGACTGAAGCGATGGCGGAGAAGAATCCGCCGGGCTTTTGGCTGAAGCTGGTCCTGCGCTGCACACCCCTGGTGCTGGCCATTGTCCTGGTGCTGCTCAGTATCTGGTTCCTGCGCCAGAATCTATATTTGCACAACCAGTTCTTCCGGCTGAAAAAAATCGCCGCCCAGCCGACCAGCAATTACAGCGAATTGCGCCTCAAGACCATCCTGAGTGAGATGGGGGTGGAGGAGAATTCCGGGACGCTGCCGGCGCTGCCCGTGGGGGCCATCCGGGAACGCCTGCAGAAAGAACCCCTGATCGCCACCAGCACCATCCGGCGCATCTTCCCGGACACTTTGCAAATCAGCATCCGGGAAAGGGTTCCGGTAGCCGTGCTGCAGTCCCGCCATCAGGGCTGTGAATTCACGATCGACCAGGAGGCCTTCATCCTGCCTGGCGAGGTCCGCGGTCTCTCCGCCAACCTGCCTTTAGTCATCACCATCCCCAATGACCACGCCCTGCGCATCGGGGACCAGACCGACAACCGCTGGCTGCGGGGGGTGCTGCAGTTCCTCGACCTCCTGGCTGCCCGCCCGGAGGGAACGCTGTACCTCCCCAGGCTGATCCGCATCAACCAGCCCGGCAACCAGCTCCATGTCCAACTCCAGGCCAAGGGCATTTTCAAACAAGGCGCGACCCTGGTGCTGCCGCTGGATAACCTGGCTCCCGCCCTGGACCGCCTGCGGGACGTAGTGCGCCAGCGCAGCCAAACCGGCCAGAGCATCAGCTATATCGATGTCACCCTGGAACGGAATATCCCCGTCCGGCCCTGAGACGCTGGCACCCCTGAGGCGTTTCACCCGGGAGCAAATACTGGAGGTCATGCCGTCATGCAAACCCGCCCTCTCCCCCGCATCGCTGCCGTCTTAGCATTGCTGTTGCTGCCGGTCTGCAGCCAGGCCCAGGAGCTGCGGATTGTCAAACGCGACCCGAAGACTGCCGCCCTGCTCTGTGAGAGCCAGGGCAAGCGGGTGCTGTTTGTGGCCGGCACGCCGGAACAGATGGGTGCCGGACACGGCCAGCTCCTCCAAGCTCTGATTCCCCATGTCTCTCCCCGCACCATGTCCCTGGTCGGTGCCGCCTATTCCATCAAGACCGGGGTCTGGTTCTACGACCGCATGGATGAGATTTACCGCCGGGGCTCGCCCTTCACCCCGGAGCGCTACCTGCGGGAACTCCGCGCCCTGAGCCAGGCTGGCGGCATCAGCGAATACCACGCCCGGGGCCTGAATTTCTTCCCCGAGTTGTTCCATTGCAGCGGCATCGCCGTGCGCGGCAGCGCCACTGCGGACGACCAGGTCCTGCATGTGCGGGTGCTCGACTATATGGCCGGGGTCAATCTGCAAAATTATGGCGTGCTGCAGGTTTTTCTGCCCGAAGGCTGGAACGCCTGGGTCTCAGTCGGCTACGCCGCTTTCCTGGGCACCGTCACGGCCATGAACGAGAAAGGGCTGGCGATGGGCGAAATGGGCGGCAGAGGTGAAGGCGATTGGGACGGCATCCCAATGACTTTCCTGATGCGTCAGATCATGGAGGAAGCCGGCAGCGTCCAGGAGGCACTGGCGATTATCCGCCGCAGCCGCCTGACCTGTGAATATTATTATGTGATCAGTGACGCCTCCGGAGACATGGTCGGACTGCACTGCACCCCGGATAAAATTGAAACCCTGCTGCCGGGGCAGCAGCATCCGTTGCTGCCGGCGGTGCCGGCTGATACCATCATGATCTCAGCCGGCGACCGGGCCAAGGTGCTCTCAGACCGCCTGCAGCAGCAGCATGGCAAAATCAGCCCGCAGATTCTGCAGGAGGTGATCCGGCGACCGGTAGCGATGAAATCGAACCTGCATAACGCTATCTTCCGGCCCGCGACCCTGGACTTGTGGTACTCTGACGCAGGCAGCAGTACTCCCGCCTGCGACGAAAAATATGCCGCCTTCAATCTCGGCCAGCTGCTGGAATTCTACCGCACTTCCAAATAAACCGGCGCCCGGGTCAGATTCTCGCAGCCGTCACTGCGCAGCGCCACGACATCTTCCAGCCGGATTCCCCCCCACTCCGGATAATACAACCCCGGCTCGACCGTCACCACGTGTCCCGGCAGAAGGGGCTGCGTCTCCCGGCTGTTCAAACCGGGGGCTTCATGCACCTCCAGCCCCAGACCGTGGCCGGTGCTGTGGAAGAACCCGCGCGGGACGAGGCCTTGGCCATATTCAGTGACATAACCCTGCGCGGCAAAATAATCAACCACCAGCTGATGCACTGTCCGGGCACAGCGGCAATGCTCCAGCGCCGCCAGGGCTTTTTTCTGCGCCTCGGCCACGGCGGCAAAGGCACGCCGGACGGGCTCGCTGGCCTGCCCCTTGACCAGCGTCCGGGTCAGGTCACCATGATAGCCGCTGCTCTGACAGCGCGGGAAGATATCAATCACCAGCGGCTGATGGGCGGGAACTGGCCCCTGCCCGACCTGATGCGGGTCCGCACCCTGCACGCCGGGAGCCGTTATGGTACCCAGAGCAATGCCGCCGCGACGGGAAATCTCCGCATCAATCTCCCCGCGCAGCGTCTCCGCCAGCAGTACCTCGCCCTGCCAGTGCACATATCCGTCTGGAGCGATGCTGCTCTGCTGCAGGACCTGCTCCGCCCGGGCCAAGCCGGCCTCAGCCAGACGCACCCCGGCCCGCAGCAGCTCGATCTCCGCCGCGGTCTTCACCGCCCGGCCGGGGCAGAACGGCGCCAGGGGGCGCAATTTCAGGCCGCGCCGCTGCAGCGCCTGGGCCAGTCCGAAGGGGAAAGACACCGGCACCTGCCATTCCCGGATACCCAGACCGCGGGACAGGGCCAGGATCTGACCCTCGGGGGTGGTTTTCGCCTTGCGGCTCAAGGCGAAACGGCTCTTGAGGTCCGACAGGGCAATCACCTCCACCCCGGGACGGCATTCTTTCAGGGCCCGGCCGTACTCCAGGGCTGAAACCATTACCCCCTGCCGGCCGTGCTGATCCTCGAACCACAGATAGGCATCCGGTGTCGACAGCCCGGACAAATAGCGCAAATCCGCACATTGCTCTCCCGCGGCATATAACAGCTTCCCCGCTCGGCTCTGGGTCATGTTGGTCACTCCTGATTAGTTACTGTGCAAAGATTGGTGATAGATTGTCGCCGAAGAGGCGCCGTT
>JAAYYJ010000301.1 GCA_012515455.1 Oligosphaeraceae bacterium | reverse complement strand
TGATGTGACCTGGAATGAAGAACGCATGAATCTGTATATCGATGCCAGAATTCCGGAGAAGACTCCGGTTATCATCGGGGACCGTTCGGTGCCTCCGACCAGTCCCCAGAAAACCTACCCCACGCCCATGCAATTCCCGGAAGCAAGCGGCAATTTCAGCATCGGCCTGCAGGCCGATTGGCAGAAGCGCGACACCGTTAACAACGAGCACAAGACCGCGTATGACTCGGTGGTTATCCATAACCGGCTGCTGAATGCAGCGGAGATTCTGGCTGAATACGAGAAGGTGATCCCGCCGGTCAAAAAAGAGCCTGCCCGACCGCATTTCAGCGTCATTCCTGCAGTTGCGGAGCATGTGTCGGTGGACGGCAATCCTGCCGAAGAGTGCTGGCAGAAGAGCGGGAAATTCTTCCTCCTGCCGCTGAAAAGCAGTCGCGATATTGCGATCAGCGCCCAGGCAATGCACGACCGGGAGAATCTCTATCTCTCGTTTGTATCAGGAGACTCCTGCCAATTGCGCAAGTACGATCAGCGCGATGCCAAGCTTTGGGAAGACAGCTGTTTTGAGTTCCATCTGCAGACCCCGGACAATAATTACTACCAGTTCATTGTCAACGGCAATGGCACCATCTATGACTCTCTGAACAAGGATGCGGCCTGGAACAGCAGCGCCCGGGCCGCCGCCACCTTGCATGACGGCTCCTGGAGCGTGGAGCTCGCGGTCCCGCTGGCAGAACTCGGCGGCTATGACGCCTTGAGTGCCGCGAACAGCACTGCGGATTTCTGCGCTTCTACCTGGGACAGCCTGGCCTACCAGCTTTTCCATTGGGGCAGTAGCCGAGGTTTTGCACCGCATGACGAGATTCGTCTGGGGAAGGATGAGCAGTATTTTCGCATTGAGAGTCTTGGCGACCTGCGCCTGGGCAACCTGTCGCTTGAGACCTCTGGCAGCAGCAAGGCCAAGGTTGAGGCGAGCATCCTGCCTGAGGGATACAGCCCGATTGTGTATCCCGAGAACCTTAACAACCGGATTTGGGAGCGGCGTCTGCCGGCTGGCCGGCAGCGCCTGCAGGTCGAAGCCCAGGGGCTGTATTTTTACAGCCATGAATATACCGTGAATTTCCCCTTGGAAATCAGACATAACTGCCGGCCTGATAACAACGAAATTGAAGTCAGTCTGGATTTAAGCAATGCCGGCGGCGAAGCTTTGCAACAGGTCGCTGCCACTGCATCTGGGCGGGTGCAACTGCTCAGCCCGGAAGAGCGTGTGCTCTCAGAACGCGAGTTCTCCATCAGCACCCCGCTGGCCAAGGTGATTCTGCCTTTCCCCGCCGAACCGCTTACTGAAGGCGTGTACAGCATCCACGCAGAGGTCCTGGAATTCTCCCGAAGCATCAGCCTGCAGATTCCTGATCTCGCACCTTATCAGGAGCATCTGGGGGTTGACCACACCATTCCACCGCCCTGGGAGCCGATACAGAAACTCACCGGCAACCAATACCAGGTCTGGGGGAGGGTGTATGAGTTTGCTGATGCCCCTCTGCCGGTCCAGATAACCGCAGGAGACAGCCAGTTGCTGAGCCGCCCGCCCAGCTGGCAGTTGAATGGCCAGGAGCCACAATGGATGGCACCGAAAATCGAAGAAAGTCACCCGGATTACGTGAAATTCGCCGGTGCTGGAACCATCGGTGACCAGCGCATCGACTGGACCGGAGAGCTCTGGTTCGATGGCGCTTATGTGCTGCGTTTCACGTTGTCAGCCGGTGCAGTGCAGAATTTCAATATTTCCTGGCAGGTGCCACGTGAATTTGCCAAATTCGTGTTGAATCCGCTGTATGTGCCCTGGGAGGGCGACCAGGTTGTGCCCGGCGACACTGCCCGCAAGGATAACGTTATCTGGCTGACCGGCCCGGAGAAAGGAATCTTCTTCTGGCATCAGTCCGATGCCAACTTTTTCCCGCAGAAGAACCCCCTGCGGGCAGTACGTGATGAGCGAACTGCCACCGCCAGCGTCAATATTATTTCCCAGCCCGCGACTTTCACAGCTCCGGCGGGGTACACTATGGTCTTTATGGGCACTCCCAGCCGGCCGGCCCGCGAGGATTCCCGAATGATAAATTATGGCGGCTACAGCCGCATTGCTACTACCCACCAGTCGATTGCCTGGGGGGGCTTTCATCCCAAACGGCACAAGGATGACATGATCAGCCTGAATTCCTTTATCCCAGTCGACCCGGAGTACTTCCAGGGCTTGGATACCAAGATTGTCCGGCGTCATATCTATGCCATGCCTTGCATGATTTCCGATGCCCATCCGGCGTATGATTATTTTGGCCAGGACAACTGGAGTACGCCACGGAAGACGCACCAGGGAGTGAAGTTGGGAGTCCCCTGGACTGTGGATGCATTCTGTATGAATGCCTCGGAGCGCCCGGCGGATCTGCAATGTTGGGAGATCGATCAGACGATGCGCCGGTATCCGGGCGTGAACGGCATCTATTTTGATGTCGCCTCTACCGGATATTGCGAGAATCAGCACCACGGTTGTGGTGGCATCGATGCCCTGGGGCAGCATTACCGTTCTTCCAATGCTTTGGGGTACCGGCGCTTCCTGCTGCGGATATACAAGATTGTGAAGAAGAACCAAGGCAGCATCATGCTGCACAGCCACGTGCAGTTCATGCCCATGACCCAGGCCTTTGTGGACTTTTTTGCGCCCGGGGAGAACACCTTCCAGACCATGGCCACCAATCTAGAGCATGGCTACTGTGAAGGCATTTCTCTGGAAGAGTACCAGAGCGATTTCAATTGGCGTAAGGCCGGGGTGACCTATTGCATGCTCTTGCAGACCGGCCGGGCGGCAGGCATGATTCCTGCTTTGAAACAATACGAGAAGGAGGTTCTCAGTGATCCGAAGTATGCCTACAGTGCCCTGACGCCGATGCTCCAGCATGACCTCAATGTCTGGGGACATTACGTGTCCAG
>JAAYYJ010000300.1 GCA_012515455.1 Oligosphaeraceae bacterium | reverse complement strand
GCAATGGGCATTTCTGGCCTACCTGAATTGTTCCGAACCATCGGAACGAATCAAACCGGCGCCGGGTGTATTTCTGGAATTCGCCCCGATCAGACGTTGTTATTTGCACGCCATAGACGATCCGTCCTGCGAAATCAACCGAAAGTTCTATCACGATCTCCAACGGCTTCTGGAGGTGTTCGATCCGGCGCAATCGCATATTCTCGAATATCACATGGATTCGTCCTATTTCAGCCGTTACAACAAGCCGGCGGTCAAGGTGGTCTTTTCCGAGAAGATTTTGCGCCGCGATCTGGAGGCATATACCGCACTGGGAATACGTAACTTCACCAGCTTTGCGGTATACATGGATGGCGAGTACTTCAAAAATTACGGGGATGAGGACCTCGTTGCGTATGCGAAAATTCTCAATGAGCATCTCTGAACGAAACAAGTGAAATTCTCGGTGGCGGCTCCAAGTTGGGACCTTGGGTAAGAGCTTGATCTTCCAGAGCTTGCTGTAGTTTTTGCTTTTCTTGGACTATAACACAAAGCCTGACCAGCATTTCCAGATATGTATCACCGCTGGGCATCAGCATGGTTAACAGCCGCTGAACCCGGAATCTGCCCGGGCGGTGCAGTTTTGTACCCATTATTACTGAGGAAAAATATGAGGACTGGATTTATCGCTTTTCTTGCTCTTAACGCCGCTATGTTGCTGGCCTCTACTCTCCCCTTGAGCAATTTCCAGGTGCAGACACCGGCCGGGCACGGCAGCCACGAGCAACGTGCTGATGGCGTCTGGGCTTTGCATCTGACCCCGCCCGGCAAATCCGCCTTGACAGTGCTGGGGATGCCGGCGGAGGTCCGTTTGGAGGGCTGGAAATATCTGAATTTTACTGCCCGCAGCGTTGATCAGGAGCATCACCTGCTGTATTTTTATCTGCGTCGGCAGTTGTCAGCTGACAATCAGGCCAGTTTTTACAGCCTGATCGAGGTCACGCCGGACTGGCGTGAGTTCTCCCTCGAGCTGGGGCGCCCCAATCGCGAGGGCGGTTTCCGCTTCACCAAGGGCAGCAGGAATGCCGACCGGAATCTGAGTCACGGCGGGCAGCTGTTGTCTCTGCAGCCGGTGGCCAATGAGGAGGCCAAGCTGGAATTTAAGCAGTTCAGCCTGAGCAAAGTAAGGCTGGATCTGCCGGCAGAGGGTCAGCAGCAGGCCGCAGAAATCCAGCGTCACGCCCGCCGGCAGCCATACACTTTTGCCAAGATCATCCAGGCGGAGGCGGTGCCGCTGAGCGGTTTCAGTATCTTCCTGCCGGCGGACACCGGTGCTGCAGAAAAATTTGCTGCTGCTGAGCTGTCGCGTTATCTGCAGCAGGTCATTGCTCAGGAGGTCCCGGTGCAGAATACTCCTGCCGGGGACAAAATCATCCATCTGGAAGTACAGCCTGCGGCTCCCTCCGAGGCATTCAGCAGCGAACTATTAGACGGCAGGAATCTGCGGCTGCGGGGCAATTCCCCCCGGGCACTGCTTTATGCGGTCTATGATTTCCTGGAAAAAGCCTGCGGGGTGCGTTTCCTGGTGCCAGCTGAATACGGAGAAGTCGTGCCCCAGAATCACCAGTTGCGCCTGCCGCTCTTCCAGGACGCCGATCAACCCCGGCTGACCTACCGTTG
>JAAYYJ010000299.1 GCA_012515455.1 Oligosphaeraceae bacterium | reverse complement strand
GAACAGCAGCACCTCTGCATAGCCATCGCCGGCCAGACGCTCACGGAAGGCCCGGATTTCCTCCAGCGGACAACTCACATAAGTAAAAACAGGCACCTTGCCATTGATGCGCGGAGTATACGGACTAGCGAACGCGGTTTTGACATTGTCGAGCAACTTATTATATGAACCCCGTGAACTCCAGGACATTCCGGGCATAAAGGCAAAATCCGGCACGGAATTTTTTTTAAGGATCTGCAGGGCCCGGCGGTAGCGGGGTACGTAGCTGCTCCCCAGCATGGTAAAGCCCTCGATAGCGTACTCCTGCACTGCCTGGACATCGCGCAGGAAGGCCTGCTCCTGCCCGTCCGTCGAATCACGCCAGGAGCGGTTATGATACAGCGGCCGGTCGATCCACTCGTCCAGATAGTTGCTGTACAGATCGTACGGCTGCATCCGGGCATAGATCTGCGTGTGCGCAGTCACCCTGGGACGACTGCCGATGCGCAGGCTCGAGGTCTGTTCGCTGCGCCGGAACGACAAGGCGGGCAGTATTTCCGTCTGTCCGAGCAGCGACTGTGACATTACTGCCGACAAGGCGCAGCAGCATATTTTCAGCAAAGTGCAGGTACTCAATTCCGGCCTCCATGGTAGAAATTATATCCGAACTGGTTTCTGAATTCGATACTCATGCTGGACGAGAACTGGGTTGCCTTGCCGCTCTCGACCCGGCCGTCTCCGAACAGGATATTGACCCTGCCGCGGTGGCGGGGATCGGGATTGCCCTGGCTGGTCGAGGCGGAGGCGCTGTATTTGTTGGTCACCCGGTAACAGCCTTTGGTGAGATCGCCGCGCAGTGCCGTATCCATGGTATAGAACATCTGGGCGTGGTATTTGAACTCGCTGATGCGGGAGGGTGCGTCCGAAGGCATCGGATTGCCGGACGGGAGGATATGGCTGCCCACATAGTTGTAGTTATATCCATAGCCAGGATTCAGCAAACCGTAGTTGCTGGCGTAAATCGGGCCGGGAATGCTGCCCTGGTTATAATGTTTCTGGGCATCAGGCGGCAGGCTGGGACAGACGAAGGTCGCTATCTGCAGAATCCTTTCGACCAGAAAGACGTTGTTTCAGACACCGATGCCCGCGCGGGTATAATAAGGCGAATAATCATTATTGTCGGAGTGGTAAATGGAGAATGCGACGCCGATCTGCTTCTGCTGATTGCTGCAGGTGATGGTCTGGGCTTTGGCGCGGGCGGAATTAAGCGCCGGCAGCAGCATTGAGGCCAGCACTGCGATGATGGCAATCACCACCAGCAGTTCAATGAGGGTGAAGACGGGGGGACTTTTGCGTGCCTTCATACTTGTTTCTCCTGTACTGTGTAGTGGGGTTGAACTATTTTATTATCAATTAGATTTAGCATCTTCTGCATCGAACGTTCTTCCAGATAATCACCTTTACCGGGATTTATCACCCCATCATATTCCTGCCGCGCCAGCATCGCAGACCAACGCTGGGTCAAAAACACCAGCGGACGCTCCGGACCAGGATGCTGCTGCCGGTATTTCTGCCAGCCCAGACAATGCTCGCCTAGGAAAAACAGCGCCTGCGGGGAAGAACTGCGCAGCAGATGGTCCAATTCAGCATAGCCGTCATTACGGGCATGCAGGATGGGGAAATCACGCGACAGCAGTCCCGCCTGGCGCAAACGCTGTCGAATAGCTCCGGCAATCAGTTTCTCGTTATGCACAAACTCCGGTCCAACCACGCTGACCAGCTGCCCCAGCTGATGTTTCCGGATGGTCTGCAGCAGCCTGTCTGCCACCAACCCGGCTATCCGTGAGCGGACCTGGATGTATTCCGCCCCGATATCGTGATTGCCGATTATCACGTATGGCAGACACCCCATCGACAGAGTCCGCAACAGCCCCTCATCCATCACACCGTTGACAAAAACGCCATCCAAGTCGTTCTTGCGCTCCAGCCATTCCGGGAGTTCGAATTCCTCTTCGTAGTTGCTGCCGAAGACCAGCTCCCAGCCACGCTTGCGGGCGGCAAAATACAGCGTCTCCAGATGCTTGCCCGAGCTGACCGGGTTGACCCGGTTGAGAAAATACCCCAGGCGGTAATAACGACCACAGCTAACCGCTGGATTGACATAATAACCCTGCCGCGCCGCACTACACAGGATACCCTGCTTGACCAGCAGGGTCAGAGCCGACAACACCACTTGGCGCCCGCAACCAAACTGCTCCGCCAACTGGCGCACACTGGACAGCTTCTGCGAGGGCATCAGACGACCATACATGACCTCCGAAGACAAATATCGGGCCAGCTGCAGACTCAGCGGAGCATGCTGATATTGTCGCAGTTCTAGTTGTTCGGTTTTTTTCCCCATTGCCTGAAAATATGTCAGATCATGGTTGTAGATATGTCAATACTATACTTTAAAAATCCCGTCTTTGCAAACGGTCTCGACAATAATAAGCACAATTCCCTGTTCTGGAGAATTGCGGCAAATTTCCGGCTGGCGTCTCGATTCTGTCTCTACTGCGTCTTGTCTCCAGGGCGAATTGCCCTGTGTGGATTGCAAACTCAGTTGTCGGCATTAAAGTATGCTCAGCAATACGATGAGCGGCTAATGCTGTACCGGCTGCAGGGTGATTTCAGCATCCATCTGCTTCAGTGCGACACGCGCTGTTTTCCAGCACCAACACGGGCATTGACCGATGGGAATTACAATTGACAAATCGTTCCCCGGCAGGAATCGGGTTGACCGGGCCGACATCATTTGAATATCAGTTCGCCGCTGATGCGAATGAGGTCTTTTTCTCCAATACCATCCCCTATACCGAAAATAACTGGCAGGGTTTCTTGCAAGGCCTGAACTTGCAGGACCAGGAACTCTGCCGCAGCCGGAAAGGTCGGCGCATCGAAATGCTGGCATTACGCCGCGGCAGCGCCCGGCCGCAGTTCCTGATTACTGCCCGCCATCACTGCTGCGAGACCATGGCCAGTTTCGTGCTTGAGGGGATGGCCCTGGAACTGCTGCAGAACTGGCCAGATTTCGCATTGCTGATGCTGCCGTTTATGGATAAAGACGGCTGCGAGGACGGCGACCAGGGCAATAATCGCCGCCCGCATGACCACAACCGCGATTACGGTCCAGGCGGCAGCCTTTATCCCAGTGTGCAGGCCTTGCGCGAATATGTACCGAAGTGGCTGCAACCGGGTGCGGGATCTGATTCGAGCGGTGCAGTGCTATGCGGAGAATCCCTGCCGCTGACTCCGCCGGCGGGGCCGCTGTCGCTCGTGTTCTTGCTCACAACCAAAATGAGTGATTATAATCATAGTGTATCTGACAACGATTGTCCCCCCGAAAAAGGATTCACTGATGCACCTGCGATTTTGCGCCTGCCTGCTGTTTGCCGCTGCTGCGCTCTGGGGGCGTGATTATTACCTCGACCCGGCCCAGGGGGCGGATGGCAATCCCGGCACACAAGCACGGCCCCTCCGGACCCTAGCTGGAATTAAACCCCAAGCAGGTGACACGGTATTCCTGGCTCCCGGCAACTACGGAACGGCCCGCTTCGAGCACTCTGGCACTCCCGAACAGCCCATCCGTTACCAGGGCGTACGGGAGACATTTTTTACTGGCGGGGAGAAAGACAGCGCCGCAAAAGTGTTGGGCAGTAATCTGCATTTCAGCGGGATGTCCTTTGGCAATGGCAAGCACGAGGTCGTGCTGGTCAGCCAGGCTGCCAATGTCACATTTGCCGGGGTGCACTTCT
The DNA here is from genome assembly GCA_012515455.1 of Oligosphaeraceae bacterium. Taxonomy (GTDB): domain Bacteria; phylum Verrucomicrobiota; class Lentisphaeria; order Oligosphaerales; family Oligosphaeraceae; genus JAAZIZ01. Next base: position 8,839 of record JAAYYJ010000299.1, on the reverse strand, counting down.
CACAAGGGAAAATCGGACTCTGGCCGTACCTGACCCGCAACCTCAGCGTGCATGACTGCGATTTCGAAGCCCTCGAGGACGGTATTTTCGTTGACCGCTGCCGCAACACCAGCATCACCGGAAACCGCATCGGCAAGGATTTCCGCGGCGGTCGTGACGGCATCACGCTCTATGCGCAGGGGAATTATATCACCGGCAGCGGTCCTGTCAGCAGCGTGCGTATTCTCTCCCCCGGCAAGGCGATGCTGGAGAATGCCGGCATCAGCACCGGCCGGGACCGCCCGCCGGCCGGCTTCCACGAGCTGCGCCACGGCGCCCTGAATGGCGACACCACTCCCTCAGCCGTGCAGCTCTATACCGCTTTCACCCGCCGCTCCTGGGGCGCGCAATATCAGGGGCAGGGACTGATTGCCGGCGGGGAGTATTTCTTTGGCGATACGCGTTCCTGGTTCCGGCTGCTGAACCACCCGGACTGGGACGGCAAGCCATATTCTCCGGATGGGAAGTACCTGCTCTTCGACCCTGATAAAGCCAGTGCAGAGGATCTCGCCGGGGCGGCTTTCGCTCAAATCGCCTATATCTTCCCCGAGGATTACCGCACCCTGGACACCCGCATCGAAGACAACCTGATCGCTGGCTGCGGCCGGCAGGGCATCCGCACCCAGCGCGCCGATTACACCCTGATCCGCAACAACCGGATTCTCAATTGCGGCGCCACCGGCATCCAACTGGAGAGCGGCAGCCGCTTCACCCTGGTCGACAACAACGACTCCCACAACCACAACCGCTCTTACCGCAATGAGACCGGTATCTGGATTCACGAGAACAGTGACGCAGTGGTGCAGAACAACCGCATTTCCGGAGTCCAGAAGGGCCTGGCTCTGACCCAGTCTTACCGCTGCCTTGTGCGCTTCAACTGCATCAGCGACGTCCGGGCCCAGTATGTGCGTGAATCCGATCGGAAATTCGCTCTGGCCAATGTCAACGCTTTCTATATGACCGGCGGCAGTTACGGCAAATGCGGGGTGACACCCGGTTGCGATCGCAATGCGGTAGTACATAATATCTTCCGCGACAACGGCGTACAGGAATCGCACTACGGTGTCTTCGGCTTCGGCTTCCCGGACAGCCCCCCGATCGGCAGAAATCTGTTCCTGAACAACAGCATCAGCGGCAGCAACGCCCCGTTGCTGCTCTCATTCTACTATGACTCAGACATAATCTTTGCCGGCAACCGCTGGCCGGGCGACCCGACCGCCCGCGTCCACTGCCGGGACGGGCAGGAACGGCCCCTTGCCGAGTGGTCGCAACTCGAACCCCCGGCCCCGGCACCGCTGGCCCGAGCCCTCGCAGACGGCCGCGGCCGGGTGATTGCGGTCGACAACCCGGAGGCATTCTCCGCAGGCTTCGCCTTCAGCGACGGCCAAGCGGTGGTGCCCGGCGACGACATCACGGTCGGCGGGCTCCCGGCCCGGGTCACCGCCCGGGACCTCGCAGCCGGCACCCTGTCCCTGGACCGCGAACTGCAGTGGAGCGCCGGTGCGCCCCTGCAGTACCAGAACCTGCCGCAGTAAGCAAAGCCATCTTACCCCGGCCGGCGAGCGGCTGCACCGGAAAAGGGGTGATTCAACCACCCTTCCTACCCCGCACCTGCCCGCCTGGGGCTCGGCAGGCGTGCTCAAGCCCACCTCCCGCAACTTACTTCCCCTTTCCATAACCACACAATCAAGGAAATGGCTTTATGCCCAAAATCACTCTTATTGGTGCCGGCAGCGTCGGCTTCACCAGAAATTTACTGAGGGACCTCCTGCATGATCAGTCTCTTAGGGAAAACACTCACCTCACTCTGATGGACATCTCGGAGCAGCGTTTAGGCTACGCCATGGAGTACGCCCGGATTTACGCGGCGGCTCTGCAGGTACCGCTCCGCTGCTCTGCGACCACGGATTTGTCAGCCGCCCTGGATGGTGCTGATTATGTGGTCACGGTGATCCGCACTGGCGAACTCCAGCACCAGATTGCCGAATATGAAATCCCCCTGCGATACGGCGTCGACCAGGTCGTGGCGGACACCCTCGGGCCAGGCGGGGTTTTCCGCGGTTTGCGGGCTCTGAAGGCACTCTTCCCCATCATCGATGCCATGGAGGAACACTGCCCCGGCGCATATCTGTTCAATTACGTCAACCCAATGTCGATTAACACGATTGCCCTCTCCCGCCGGGCCCGCACCGTGCAGGTCTTCGGGCTCTGCCACGGAGTGCAGGCCACCGCCCGGCTACTGGCCAGATTCACCGGCGTGCCTTTCGAGAGCCTGCGTTATCTCTGTGCCGGGGTGAATCACCAGGCCTTCATGCTCAAACTGGAGGCCGCAGGAGTTGATTTATATCCCCGGCTCCGTGAGCTGATGGACAATAGCGGATGCCCTGAATGCCAGGAGGAAAAAGTCCGTTTTGAGATCATGCGCCATTTCGACTATTTCCCCACCGAATCAAGCGGCCACGCCAGCGAATATTTGCCTTACTTCCGCAAACGCCAAGACCTGCTGGATAAATTCTGCAGCTGTTCGGTGTCACACGTGGGTGGAGGGATTGATTATGGGAGCATGGTCGCCGGGATCAGCGGCGCGGCCATCGAGATCAACCGGCAGCTGCAGCAGCAGTACGGCCGGCAGCTGCAGGAGCTGCGGGCGGGAAAAACCCAGCCCGATTTGAGTCCCAGCCCGGAATACGCCATGCGGCTGGTAAGCGCCATTGAGAACAACATCCCGTATACCGCCAACTTGAACGTCATCAACCATGGGCTGATGCCGAGCCTGCCCCCGGAATGCTCAGTCGAGGTGCCCTGTCTGGTCAACGGCGCCGGGATTAACCCGTGTCGCATCGAGAATTATCCCGAACCGCTGGCGGCTTTGAACCGCGGCATGATCAACGTCCAGATGCTGGCCGCGGAGGGTGCTCTGAACTGCGACCGGCGCAGGATAATGCAGGCCATCGCCCTCGATCCCCTGACCGCCGCAGTCTGCTCGCTGGCGGAAATCCAGCAGATGACCGATGCTCTGTTCTCCGCCTTGCGCGACCAGGTCGAGGCGCGGTTCTTCTCCTGACCCGCAGGAGGGTTAGTCGGCCAGCGGGTGCTTCTGCAGGAATTCCCAGGCGGTCTGGAAGCCCGGCCCGCTCTGCAGATTGCTGCCGTCGGTAAACACCGCGGTCATATTCTTGAAGGTGTTTTCCGTTGCGGCGGTGCGTATGGGTGTATTGTCCAGGTCGGTGGTGACGCTCCAGAAGGTGTAGTCATTATTGTCCATATCGTGCACCTGCATGCAGTTCACCGCTGCCCCGCCATTGGCACTGACCTCAATCAAGTCCGGACCGCCCTTCCAGATGCGGGCGAAGAATTCATACACCCCAGCTTCCGGGACCGTGACCTTCAGCTGCATCGGCACCTTGGCACCGGCTTTGCGCACCGCCCGCTGCTGACCGGCATACAGATCAGCGAAAGCCAGATATCCCTCCGGGAGGATGCCGCTCTCGGCCTCGATGATCTGATAATCTGCTGGATTCCGGCCAGCGGCCGCGAAGGGGTTGAAGGTATTGGGCTTCGCCACACAGACGGCATCAATCAGCATCCGGTCATAGCGCGGCTGCAGGGCAATGACATTCTCGCCCTGCTTGAGCTCGAAGCGGATTTCCTGAATGGTCCAGCGCCAGTAATCCTGCAGAGCGATGAAAACCGAGTAGACCCCCGTCTGGCCATCACGGGGAACCGCGATGCTGGCATTGCGGAAGCCGTCAGTGCGTACCGGACAATGCCCGACCAGCGTCCCGTCCGGCGCTGTGACCATGGCCTGACCGCGGTACTTGCCGCTGTATTTCCGGTACGGGCGGTTGTACATCCGGACGGTAAAATCACGGTCTGCCTCTTCAGTGAACTGGAATGCCAGCACCGGGCAGGCGAAGACCGCGAGGGGTGAATCGGGCATACTCACGGGGGTGAAGGCGACATCCACATCGGGACTGGGACGGCTGGAGAAGCTCAGGCCGCTGTCACGCATACCGCGCAGCAGGTCCGCGCTGCCCCACAGGAAAGTCGGGTCATTGATGCCGTATTCGAGCTGCAGGGTCAGGTCCGGTCCCAGCAACTTGGCATAGCGCTGCTGCCCGGCCAGCCGGTCGGCCTGTGCGGCTTCATCATAGAAGCAGCAGCTGCGGTCGTTGGGATAATTCCCCAGAACCATCTGTTCTTCCTTGGCATGCTCACCGAAAGAGGTATCGTGCGGCCGCTGCCGCAACCGGATATACCCGTCGAAAAGCTGCAGATACAGTTCCCGCGCTTCGGGATCGCCGGTGGTCTCATAATATTCCCGCAAGGCACGGATGCCCACGGTGAACATATAGGGCCAGAGTGAGACGATGTGGTCCCGCTGGACGCGGGTAACTTCAGCAATGGCTTTGGCCCCGCGCACATAATCCCAATTACCAGTAGCATCCCAGCCCTGCAGGCAGCCCATCATCTGCCAAGCCGGCTGACGCCAGTAATGAATCAGCGTCTTCTCCGGCCAGGCGGGCAGGACCTGGCTGTGGTAACGCCCGACCTGGTCCGCAATCTCCAGGATGCGTCTGGAAGCGGTGAAGAAACCATAAATCAGCGTGCCATTGAACCAGGAGTGTCCATTGGCGCGATGAGGGGTAGAGGTCCGTTCAAATTTACCATGCACGTAGATATGTCCCGCTGCTTCGCTGTCGGAGTGGTTGATATCCACATCGGCGTAATGCCCGATGCAGGCTTCGGCAAAAGCGAACCAGTCCCGGCGGCCGCTGCGCAGGAACTGCAGCATCAGGCCCTCGTCCAGTGCGGTCTCCAGATTGTTGGTGCCAGTCGAATATCCAGTTTCGCCATAGAACATCAGGTTCTTATGGAACTGCGGATCACGCAGGCTGCGCTCCATTACCCGCTTCTGCCAGCCGGCGATGGTCCGTTCCACGCTTTGCTCATACAGCGGCCAGGCGGCCTCCTGCACTGACAACGGCTGGCTGTGCAGCACTCCGGAAGCGCAAGTCCACTCCGCGGGAGGCAGCAGCAGCGGCCGGGCCAGGAACGCCTCAGCGGCGGCGGTTCCGCCGGCCAGTCCCAGGAGCAGGTTATGAGCACGCGCCATGCCGGTATAGAAATCCACCGCCTGGCTGATCAGCGCGATGCGCAATTCAGTGCCGTCGGCCTGCAAGGATTTGGGAGCATTCTGCCAGAAATCCCGGACAGCCACAACCAGCCCGGAGGGCTCAGCAAGCGCCACTGCGCCCAAGCTCTCGCAGCCACTGGCAAGCAACGCGCCGCTGTCGTTGCGCAGGACAAAAGGGAAATCATTCTGCTTCGACTCGTTCGATTTGGCTGCAGTCAGCTGCCAGTTGCCGTCGAGCATTACCAGCTTGACTAAGGCATCCAGCCGCCAGCCGCCAGCAGGCAGTGCCTGCCAAGGCTCTGTGCTGCGATGCAGAATTTTTCCGCCCAGCTGGGCCACGCCTGACACCACCAGACTGAAATCATTGACCTTGCCAGTGGTTCCGTCAGCCAAACGCAACACCGGTTCGAGTTCAAGGTAGTCACAGCCTGCGTAGGCGACCACCCGGAGAGTATAGGCAAAATCTTCGATTCCGGCAAAGGTACCGCTGAGCCTTACTTCGGCCCGCACCGGACCATTGTCCTCAATGCGCAACTCCTGCGCCCCTTGCGGGGACGCGCCGTTAAGCTGCAGCTGTACACCTGCAAGACTGCGCCCGGCCGCGCTGATGCCTTGCAGCAACACGGGGCCGGCAGCCGGGATTACGGCCTGCAGGGCGCCGGTGTCGATGCGGATGCCCTCGGCAGTGCGGCTGAGCAACGGCGTACCGGCGGCCAGACGGGCTGCGGCCGGACTCTGCGGACCGTAGTGCAGCTCGAGTTTCTCTCCGGCGGCGGCTACGGTCGAGACTTGCAGCCATTTCACTGAACCATCAGGCCAGGAGGCCAGCCGCGCAGTCTGGCTGGGGCGGCCGGAGATCGCGGCCAGCTGTGGGTCACGCAGGGCTCCTCTGGGGAAGGGCACACCCTGAGTGATGCCGCGCCGGGTGGCCGGAGCACCCTCTGCAGCATCGATGGTCAGGGGCAGCGTCCCTTGCGGGGTCTCCAGCGCGGCTTCGGGCTGAGTCGAAGGCAGTCCCGGTCCCGGTTCCAGAAATGCCGGCGCGCCCTCGGGGACATAATACGGATCCATGGTCAGCAGCAGTTTCTGGGCTGGGGCCTCGCCGGCGACCGTCAAAGTGAGCTCCTGTTCTCCGCCGGGGAGCAGGAATTCCGGCAACACCGGCCGGATCCAGCGTCCGGGTCCGGGGGTATAGCCCTGAAAGGTCCATTCGCCGGCGGGCGTGGAAATAGTGAATTTCGAATCATCCTTGATGTCGGCCTGCAGCCAGAGATAATATTCACCGGGCGATTTGACCTCAGCTCGGAGGAGGTTCCGTCCGGGGCGCAAATCGCTAAACAGCAGATCATCCTGCGGGCTGAGCTCAGTCAGGGAGGCCGAGGCGAGCATCAACCGGCGGCCGCGGGTGATGCGCCAGGTGCTGGTATTGGGATTCACAATGCAGATTTCCGCTTCATCGGCATCTTCATTAAAAAAGACCAGCGTCAATGGTTCCCAGCTGGAGGAACGGAAGCTCTTGGTCTGATTATTGCGTTGCGCCTTGCCCTCGCGATAGAAAATCACCTGAACATTGGTGCCATAGACGAATGAGTCGCGGCGCAGCATCAGGGTCAGAGAGTAGCTTTTGCCCGGTGTGACTGGCACGCGCTGGGTAAGCCGTCCTGCCTTGGCAGTCCCGGACATGGTCAATATCTCCAGGCAGGCGCGGCCGTCAACCTCATTCCGGCTCAATGACTGCGCCCGCATTTCGGCATTCTGCCGCCAGCCCGGAACCGTGCCGTCTGCAGACAGGCTGAAGTCACCATTGTGGAGCAGATTTTTGCCGAAGACGGCAGGGTTGAACAGGCACAACACGACGACAAAACTCAGGGGGAGGAATTTGGACATCATAGATACCTTCGGATTGTGTACATATAATTTCTGCTCAGCGCCCGGTGAAGAATACCAGGTTTTTAGACAGGCCGACGGGGACATCACTGCGGCGAAGCGACTCGGCATGGCCGTCAAAGAAGGTCGCGTTGCATATCCCGCCGTGATCGAAGGCCATGATATTGATACCCTGCAAATGGTGGGCGCCACCAATACCGTCGGCGGTCATCGCACATTTGGCCGGAAATTTGAGGGCGGTGATAAAGAGCGGTCCGAAATAATTGGACGGGTCATGGTGTGCATACTGGGTATTGGTGCTGTAGGTGCCAAATTTCTGAGCCGCATTGATGGCATTGGTCTGGGTGTAGCCCTGGGTCCGCATGTAATAATCAACCATGGTCAGATTTTCCGGGCACTGGCAGATGGTATCGGTCTGGATGTCATTGGTGATAGTCCGGCCGCCGCTACGCAAATATCCGCCGGTGATCAGCTCGCGCTTGTACCGGTACAGCGGATCGCCGCCGGAAACCACTTTCAAGGGGGGGAAGAAGCCATTATAGTCATCGACATAAGTCATCAGAGCCAAGGCCAGCTGTTTCTGATTGCCCACACATTTGACCCGGCGGGCCGCAATCTGGGCCTTGGTCAAGGCTGGCAGCAGCATCGAAGCCAGCACCGCGATAATGGCGATTACCACCAACAACTCAATCAGGGTAAATTCTCGACGCATAAATTACTCCTCTTGGATTGACTGCGGTTAATTTTTGCCTGAACAGCAGTTGAGCCGGGCGGCACTACTGCGGTTGATTTATGCTGGCCGGGACATGTTGTCAGTAAAACTGCCGCAGCGGTCCTGCCGGGCCCCGCCGGCACGGTCCAGCGGGGCAGGAAACATGCTCACCTTGTCGGTTCACGACCGTCCTGGCGGCGGTATTTTCCCGCCAGGCCAACGAGCAGCAGGGTCAGGCTGACACCGCTGAAAAATGCCGGGAGCAGTGCGAATGTCGCCATGGTCGCCCGTTGTTCCGGCCAGTTGTTGACTCTGGCCATGACCTCCCCGGGCTGCAGCTGCCGGTACTCTCCCTGCTGGTCCTGCAGGAACAGCCGCCCGTCGGAGAGGTGCTTCTGCAGCATTTGCCGCTCAATCAGCAGTTCGACGGTGGCGGAGGTTTCGGTCAAGGGCAGGAGCATCTCCTGATGGGTCCAGCGGTTCCCCGGGTCAGAGCTGTACACCTGCAGCAGATGCACCACTAGGATGCTGCCCCAGATTAGCAAACCGAGCAGGCCAGTCATAAACCAGACATTCATTTTGTCTGCCGTCATATACGCCTCCGGTGATTATACTTCACTCTTAATTATGGCAAATTCTGCGAACAGATATAATATAGGGACCGATACAGAAAAAAGCAATCGACAAGCAGGAAAAGACGGCCGCCTCCTACTCCTTGGCAAAAGAAAAATACCGCTGCTGCTGGTGCAGTCTCCAGAGGCCAGAACCTGCCGCTGCGAAGGCCTCAGGCTCACACGGCATGAACTCTGCCGGCAGGCGGAACAAAATGTCCGGCGCGAGTTCCTTTTCAAACTGCAGTTCCAGAAAGTCATTACTGTAGGTGAGGTTAAGACGACCATAGGAAGTACACAGGTCCCCTATGTTGATGGCTTTGCGACTGGAGAGCTCGAACGGCGCAAAACCGCCCAGCAGAATGACCTGTCGCCCTGAATCCGGCGCGTTGCACTCCATATAGACACGATTGAGCATCGCCTGCAGGAGGCGGCCGTTATTGCTGGAATTCG
>JAAYYJ010000298.1 GCA_012515455.1 Oligosphaeraceae bacterium | reverse complement strand
GCCGGGATACAAGAAGTTGGCGGGCGGGTCCACGCTGATTACAGCACCGCCAGTGATCCCTGCGTCTTTGGCCTGGGCAGAGAATTCCGCCGGCTGGCCTGTCTGGCCACCCGCCAGATGAATATGAAAATCTTGCATTTCAGTCCTTCACTAGGAATTGCAACCGCCCTCACCGCCAGGCACCGCCACCGGTGGGGACTTGCTGCAGCGATGCGGCGACTTTCTGCACAGAGGGTTGAAGAGGCTAAACCAGGTTTACCTTGGGAGAATGATTCTGAGTGACGGTACGACCAGCGCCCAGAAACGCGGTGAGAACAAACCAGCGCTGGATTGGCATGAGAAGCCATTTCCGGTTTGTGATACGGTCTTTGTTGAGCAATATCTCCGGTCGCACGGAAGAATCATCCTAGTTAATTTAGCATGGATTGAGACGGATGCAAGAAAGGACATTCGCCCAACCAGGTGCTGCCAGCACAAGATTTTCGCCCCTTCCGCCTGCCCGCTGCCCAGGCTTAGGCATGGACCTTGTGCCTCAGGAAGTGCCGGTAGGTTGCGGCATAGATAATAAGAATTATGATCCACGACCCTGGGAAAGCACTTAACAGGACTGTGGGATGATGGTATTTGGGGAAAATGGTGGAAATCCAGAAGACCCGGAAGCCGCAAATGCCCACGAGGGTGATCAGAGTGGGCAGCATCGAATATCCGAGACCGCGGATACTGCCATCCAGAACATTCATGATGCCGCATAAAAAATAAGTATATCCCAGCATAGCCAGATGAATGGAGCCATAGTACATGGCTTCCTCGGAGCTGAGAAATAATCCCAGCAACGTGTGGCGAAAGCCCGCAGTCAGCAATCCTACGCACAGTCCACCGATGGTGACGTAGAGCATATTAATCTTCAGTATCTGTTTGAGACGATGGTACAGTTTGGCTCCATAGTGCTGGCCGCTGAAGGTCAGAGCAGTTTTGCGAAAGCTGTCCATGGTTACGTAAATGAAACCTTCAATGGTGGATGAAGCAGCACATCCCGCCATCGCCATGGCCCCGAAGGAATTGATCGCAGACTGCAAATACATATTGCAGACGGCGAACAGGACACCGTTGACGCTGGCGGGAAGGCCTAAGCGCAAAATTGACCACAATAGCCGGAAATCGATGCGGATCAGATGCCAGCGCAACTTCCAGGCTTCGTTCAGATGGAGAAGTTTACGCGTGGCTATGATGGCCGCCAGGAGCATTGATAAGGCAGTGGCAGTGGCAACTCCATAGACTCCCATGCCGAAGACCAGGACAAAGACCAAATTCATGATGATATTGGTGACTCCGGCGATGGCGAGAATAATAAAGGGTGAGGCAGTGTCTCCTTTGCCTAACAGCGCCGCCGTGAGAAAATTATAGCACACACTGCCTGGGACGCCCAGGCAAAAGATGCGCAGATATAGCGTGGCCTGGGGCAGGACTTCCTGGGGCGTGCCGAGCAGGGTTAAGATCGGTTTGCTTAAGCACAGGCCGAAGGCGGCAATGATGAGCCCCAGCAGCAGGCTGGCCCCGGCCGCAGTATGCAGGATTTTCGCGGTTAAACGGTCGTTCCTGGCGCCGATGGATTGCGCAATCATGATATTGATCGCAGTACTCAGGCCAGCGTAAAGGTGGAAGAGGCAATTCGTGGTGGTGGCGGAGGCTCCGACCGCGGCTAAAGCTGCAGGACCGACGAAACGCCCCACCACAAACATATCACTGGCGTGGAAGAAAAGGTTCAAGACGCTGGTGAGAATCACGGGAATCGTATACAAGAGGATGGTGTGCCGGAGATAGCCATGCAAAATGTCAACGTTGTTTTTGGCAAATAAATGCATAACGCAGCAGTAGTAAAAATTGGTCGAATTTTAAGGTGGGAAAGGATTGGCAATAGTTGCCCAGTCCGGCAAAGGCCATGTCGGGGGAAATAATATAAATAGTTAATAAAGTCTACTTTATAGCAAGAGATGTTATTCTCTCAAGCACAATTACAGGCAGTCGTTGGCAGTAATGCTTATGGAGGGAACACTACAGGACACTGAGGGAGGACACCGGGGCGATTTCCCCAATGGCAGCATGGGCTGAGCTTGAAAAATCCGAATGGGAGAATGCAAACGCCCAGAAATGCCAGTCCCCGAGGCAGCTATCCGCACTGGAGTTGGGGCTGAGTTTTGGGAAAAACAACTGGAATGGCGGTTGTTCCTTGGACCAAAACGTCCGGACGGCCATTGCCATTGCTGCCGTGCTGCGAATGGCCAGGTCTATAATTTAACTCTCATCCGGTTGATAACAAGTTGACAGGATGGGATAATGACCGCACCTGCTGCGGTTTAGGACATGGTGACTTGAGGAAGCAAATGCACACTTGCAGAAGTAAACGCACATGGTGCGTAAAAAAGATGGGTTTACATTTTCCAGTCTCCTGGCAAGCAGAGTTCAAAAGCTCGAGTTTGCAATCATGAAATCCTAAAGTATAGTCTGATGCCCAGGCAATTTTTGCCAGAACTCGCCCCTGCAGTCAAGGCGTTTGGCCATACCTGATAAAAGACCAGATCCTGGTTTTTTCAACCCGGTGACGACTGTCCGGGGCTCAGGTTCCGACTTTACCAGGCTAGCCAATATTTCCGCAACCATCCCTATAGGGAAGAAGCATCCTCATGAACGACAAGATAACTCTCTGGCAGAACTGTGATCTCGCCACCCTCACGCCATTTAT
>JAAYYJ010000297.1 GCA_012515455.1 Oligosphaeraceae bacterium | reverse complement strand
CTCAGTCAAGGAGAGCAGCAACAGCCCGAAGCTGAAATTGGAGACGGTGCGGGGGCCGGAGTACAAGGATTCCCGATACGGCTCCGGCGCAGCCGGTTACTGGGGGGCAATCAATCTCGAATTCGAGTTGAACAACAAGAAGGACGAGTGGATTGATGAGCTTGAGGTCTATTGCAAGATTCTCATTGAGACCAAGGATGGCAAGGGGCTGGTGTTGGAGAACTCGTTCTTCTTCATTGATGTCTGCTGCGGCGACAAGAACCGGGTGGTGTTGTATATCCCCCCCACTTTTTTCCGCCGCCATCTGGAGGTCAACCGGCCTGACATGAAAAAGACCAACGTCTACATGGAGCTGCGGGTCGACGGTGCGCCAATCCATCGCACTCCGATTGTCGAGACCAATACCAGAATCCCCAGGGACTGGTACAAGATGACTGACAGATACAGGACGCTGACCAATATCATCCTGCTGAAAAGCAAAACCCCCTTTGCCCCTCTCGATTACGATTACTACATCCTGGAACGCCCGGGACAATAAGCTCCTGACCTGGGGCTGAAGCCAAACCCTGCGGCTGCACTTGCCCGTTTTTAGATGGGAAGCGGAAGAAATCAATGCCAAAGAATGAACGAGTCGTGGCGATAGATATAGGCGCGACCAGCATCAAACTCTGCGAATTTGAGTTTGATAAGGCCGGGACCATGAATCTGTCCGTTTTCGCCTATCGCGAATATGAAGAAGAATTGTCGGAAGACACCCGTATGGGGGTGGTCTCCGGACTGTTGCGCCAGATGCTCGCGGAGAGCGGCAGCCGGGCCCGGAAGGCGCTGCTGTCGATGTCAGGTCAGTTCGCCCTGATGCGTTTCGGCAAAATTCCCTACGGCAACTACGACCGGAAACAGATAAAACAGCTGGCCGAGTTCGAAGCGCGGCGGAATATCCCTTTTGCCATCGATGAAGTAATCTGGGATTATCAGCTTATCGCCGGAGATGACCCTGAAGCCGTCGACATGATGTCGATTGTGATCAAGGATTCCATTGTAGAGCAGTTCACCACTGCAGTCAGCACTGTCGGCTTAAACCCCATTCTGGTGGATGTCGCTCCGGTGGCCTGCTATAATACTGCCCGCGCCAATGATCTGGGCAAAGATGCCTGCGTGGCGATTCTGAATATCGGCGGGCGCAGCACGAACCTGATCTTCCTGGAAGGCGAGCGTTTTTTTGCCCGTACCATTCCGATTGCCGGCTATTCCATCACTCAGCAGATAGCCAAGGAGTTCGGCATCGGCTTGCCGGAGGCCGAGGAACTCAAACGTCACCACGGCTTTGTCTCCCTGGGAGGAGCTTATGCTGAGCCGGGCTCAGAGACCGCAGCCAGTGTCTCGAAAATCATCCGTAATGTCATGGCCCGTCTGCACGGCGAAATTTCCCGCTCCATCAGTATCTACCGGGCACAGCAGAAAGGCAGCGCTCCGACCAAGATGTATCTGACTGGCGGCAGTTCTATCCTGACCTACTGCGATCTGTTCTTCTCGGAAAAGCTGGGTATTCCGGTGGAGTACTTCAATTTCTTCCCGATTGTCAATATTCAGCCCTCGGTCGACCGCCAGAAACTCAGCGAAGTCGCACACATGTTCAGTGAGACGATCGGACTGGGACTGCGCTACGGAATGGATTGCCCGATCGAAATCAGTCTCCTGCCCAAGGAAATCCGCCGGCAGCAGAACCTGTCGGAAAAAAAACCGTATTTTGTGGCGGCGATGTTTTCCATCCTGGTGTTGTTTACCGCCATCTGGCTGGGATTGGGCCGCCGGGCCCGGGTTACTGAGTCGTATGGCAAGAAAATGCAGGAGATCAGGGCTGCTTACGAACCGGTCCTGAACAATATCGACGACAAGGTGAATATGGCCCGGCAAAAAGAGTCGCAGTTCCGGGGCTTGTCTGACCTGCTGCTGCAGCGTACCACTTGGCCTATGCTGCTTAACGAAATCTACCGCCTGAAACCCGACGATGTCTGGCTGACCTCAATCCAACCCATCTTTGGAGAAGTTGCGCCTTTCGTACCCTCCTCGGTGGCTGGCAGCACCATCCAGAGCGGAGGGGGCGGCCCTGAGTCATTCGCCTTCGATGCCGGGCCTGAGCCCTCGATGTTCGGCGGTATGGGAGGCGACTCGCCGGGCGGCGGCGGCGGCGGCAGTGGCATCACCGAAGCCAGCGTCAAAATCGGTGGTTTGGAATTGCGCGGCGCGTACATCCTGCCCAGGCCCAACAACAATACCGCTGTAACCGAGACTCCGGAAGGCATTTTCCCTTTCCCGGTGCCGGAAAAAACGGCAGCCGTACCCGACGCAGAGGGCGAGGCAACCCAGCCGAGTAACCCACTGTCTGACACGCCGGAGAATGTTTTTGTCAAGCGGTTGCGCACCTCACGCTTGTTCAGCAGTGACACGACCATGACGGTGCTGAAAATTTTCAAGGAAGTCCCGGAGATCAAAAACGCGGGCTACATTGTCATGCAGGTGCGTCTGGAGTTCCCCCTGGAGTATTTTCAATACAGCGGCAAATGACCTTGCCGAGCATGCAACCATTAACTGAACAATCACCATAAATCATGGATTTCGTAAAGAAAAATTTAGGCCTGCTGATCTGTGCGCTGGTCTGCCTGCTGCTGGCGGTGTTCCTGACCGTAAAAATCTTCGGGGCCAGAAAGAAGATGCAGGCGCAGGTGAAATTCCTTAACGAGCAGAAGACTTTCTTCGAACGGGCCAAGCAGGAAAACTACAAGCTCAAGCCGGAAAAAGGGCAGGAACTGGAAAATATCGTCCAGGCGCAGAAAAATTTTGCCCGGGTGGATGAGTTGTACCAACAGGGCCGTGCCTTTCTAAGTCGGGAGTTCACTTTCACCCCTGCCATCCCACTGCCGAATTCTTCACCTGAGGCCCTGAAGCAGATCAGCGAGCAAATCCGCAGCATGACGGATTTTGTCATTCGCAACGATATCGATTTCCCTGGCATTGCCAAGGAATACGCCCAGATTGTGCAACAGGGGAGCATCAACCCGGCTGAATTCAAGCCGCTGTTCCGACAGCTGCATATCTACCGTCACCTGCTGGACAATATCAGCACCGCCGGCATCAAGCAGCTGCGCAGTCTGGACTGGCTGATGGGATTCCAGGTCCGAGAAGAGGATATCTATACCGTCACACCGATATATATGGTCTTTTTCGCGGACTTGGAAACCACACAAAAATTCCTGAATATCTTGAGCAATGACCCCAAAATGCTCTTCTATGTCAAAAACGTGCAGATTACCGCTCCGGACCGCTACAGCCGCATGGTTCAGGAGGCGACAAAAAACCAGGGGCAGGAGCGCACAGTCAACCCGGGTGCTAGCGAGGACGGGATGCCTGAGGAGGCAATGATGAATGCCCCCGGCAGGCAACGCCCCCCCACCCGCCCACCCGCCCACCGGCAGACCACCCCCGAGGAGGAGGGCGGAGCAGGTGACATGCGCAGCTCCGGGCCAGGGCAGGGCCGGTTGGTAATACCCGAGCCGCGAAGGCAGGACTTCCTCGTGTTCGAGGAGAAAATTGCCGAAGTAGTGTTGCGCGTTGATCTGTATGAATTCCAAAATCCGGAACCGCCGCCGCAACCGTGACCGGAAAGAATGCTCAGCACTGAAAGTCAAGGAATAACAGCTTGGAATTTCTAGCCAAACATTACGAGAAGTTCATTCTCGGGGCCTGTTTGCTCTGCATCCTGCTGGGGACTTTTGTCGTCGTCAATGGCGTGCGTGCCAGCCAGGAGAAAATACGCCTGGAGTACGAAGACGCGATTGCGGGGGTTGAAGGCAGCAAAGTCCTGCCTGAACTTGACCTCACCACCCTGCGGACGGTGCCGGACTGCGTCAGGGATAATCGCATCAATCTGGCGTTCAACCAGCCCCGTGTCGATGACAAAAAAGGCTCTCTGCTGTACCCTAAACGCTATGTGATCTGCAAACGCCCCAGCTGTGCCTTGGTCACCCATATCAGTGAGGAAAAATGCCCGTTCTGCAATTTTGCCTTCGACCCTTTCAAGGAGACCGCCCCCGAGGATGATACAGACCAGGACGGCATTCCCGATTTGGTTGAACAAAAAACCTATTTCCTGAACTACCTCGACCCCTTTGACGCACTCTTTGATTACGACAGTGACGGATTCCTGAACCTTGAAGAATATCAACTCAAAACCAAAATGGATGACCCGGCTTCGTTGCCGGATCTGGCGCATCTGCTCAGAATTCAGGACGTCCGCAATGTCCAGCTGCCCTTTGTGTTTCTCACCGTCAAGACCCTGGACAGCTCTAACATGACCGACTGGAAGGTCGATTTCGATATCGGCGGGGGTAGAAAACAACAGACCAGAATCAACGAAACCATCCGCAACGGCTTCGTGGTTACTGCAATCAGCCCCGACCGCACCACCGTGACGGTAAAAAGCCCGGACGGCACATTGTACCAGATGGAGCAAAAGCAAATCGTCAGCGAAGAAATTGCGACAGTCAGCATGCTGTGTTTCCTTTCCAGGTACCGCAGCGACATCCGTAACCGCAGGCTGATTGTGCCTATGGCACTGAAAATCGGCAGCGAATTTACCCTGAAAAAAGACCAGGGCGAGGAGACCATCGAAGAGTATTATCGCATTCTCCGCGGAACTGCTAAAGATAATGTAGTTGTGGCTAAATTAGACACGCCTAAGGGAAATGTTGTGGTAGAGTATACAATTCTGCCGCTGAACCCGCGCAAAGATTTTCTAGCCGAGCCGGATGGCGCCTCCTCCGCCCGATCACGTGGCGGTGAGGAGCCGTTGCCGCCTGGGCAGCGCCAGCCGGGGAGGCGTTGACAAAAGGAATTGCCATCCGGCTGGTCTGGCCTGATTTTCCACTTGAGGAGCAATTAAAATTATCTATAAGTCTCTCAACCCCAACAAAAGGTCATTCCCGGCGCAGAGCCGCTTCTGCCTGGGATGAGAAGAAATTCTATGCACAAATACAATCTACACTGGATGAAATCTGCAAGCGTGGCGGGTGTTTTGGTACTGCTGCTGGGGGTGTTCGGCAATTTGGTCCTGTTTGCCCAGGAACAGGCGTTAAGCGAAGAAGAGGTGCGCAAGCAGGAACAGGCGCTGAAACAGCAGGAACAGCTCGCCAGCAGCGATACTCTGACTCCGGAGGAGGTCTTCCTCAGAGCGGAGAATCATTGCAGTCAGGCCCAGGAATTCCTGCAGCAAGCCGAGGCTATGATTGAAGAGGGCAAGGCTAAAGAAAGTGCCGACCTCTGTGACAAATTCAAAGGGATGGCTGATTTTGCCCACCGTGCTGTCAGCCGCTACCTCGAGGATGCCGGCGAGGCGGAGAAAGGACGCGGCGAAGCCCTGCAGGCGCGCATCCAGGCTCTGCGTGAGCGCGCTGCCACGGTCCGCAGCCTGGTCGCGGAAACACAGGAGCGGATCCGGCGGGCAGAACGGGTGAATATGGCTCAGCTGGCATGCCAGGAAGCAGATGCAGCAGTTAAGGATGCCGCGCAGATGGTCTCGCAGGCCGGGCGAAAATTCAGTGCCGGGCATCTGGATGAGGCTTTGGCGACATTCCTGGAAACGGAACGGAAAATTAACTCTGCAGTGAGCAAAGTATCTGATTTAGCGGAAGGTCAGAATCAGGACGCCCGTGAGATTGTCAAGCGTTGTGAGGATTACCGGGTTTTCATTTGCATGGAGAAAGCCAAGATTTTCCGCATGCAGGCGGAGAAGAATCCCCAGGATAACGGCCCGGGCAAGATTGACAATGCGACCGCAGAGCTGGCCAAGGCCAGGACTGTCGAATATGGACGCGGCTATGTCACCCGGGATCCGGACCTGGCCGACCGCATCACCTCTTTAATCCGGCGCATGGAAGCATTGCGCACCGAACTGGAATTCAAAAACAGCACCGCGGTGGGGCAAATCATCCCCGATGGCGCCACTCGTGATTATACCATCAAGGTGCTGCTGGAGGAGGGGCGGGTGCTGCTGGAAAACCGCCGTTATGCTCAAGCACGGGAGAAATTTGAGCAGGTGCTTCTGGAAGACCCGTTTGAGCTGACTGCGATCCGCAATCTCGCCCGCATCAATGACGAATTGAAGAAAGTCGCAGATGTAAAGCTTGAGGCGATGCTGAAGGAGCGCCTGGCTGAGGTCCGCTGGCGCTGGTCAGAGCCGGTGACCCCCTTGATGAGCGGTTCCGCCGAGGGCTTCGACAGCAGGACCATCCGGCGTACCGATGATTCCCAGGGCATCAACAAGAAGCTCGACAATATTACGTTGCCGAAGATCATCTTCGACAACGACACCTTGAAAGATGTCCTCAATGAAATCCTGCCCCGGAAAATCAAAGAGAGCGATCCAGAAGGTACGGGTGTGAATATCGTCCCGCTGCTCACTCCGATGAGCGCCAGCCAGGCCGCTCAGACGACCATTGTCGAGACTCGCGGCGCAGGCGAAGATCTGGGCGGCGATTTCGGCGCCGATGTGGGCGCTGATTTTGGCGCTGATTTCGGCGCTGATTTCGGCGCCATGCCGGGCGCTACTGCGCCCGGTGCGCTTGACGCCGGGGGGATGGCGGCAGCTCCGCCGGATGACCTGGAGAACAAGCCGGTAAACTTGAATCTCAGCAATGTCACCCCGCGTGAGGTCTTGAATTATCTGGCCTTGGGCTACAACTTAAAAGTGAAAGTTGCGGAATCTGCGGTGATGGTCGCCCACAGCAGCATCGTGATGGATCAGATGGAGACGCGCTACTACACCCTCGCCGCCGGGTTGTTTGACATCAGGCGCACCCGCTCGAAAATGAGTGCTCTGGAACTGCCTTCCGGCGATGACGATGATGATGATGATGATGATGACGACGACGAGGAGGGCGATGACGATTACTTCGTCGATGTGCAGCAGGAGTTCGCGGAAATGGGTGTGCCCATGGTCACAGGGTCGCGGATGAAGCTCTTCGCCCGGACTGGCAAGCTGATCGTCCATCATACCCCGGATGCGCATCAGCAGATTCGGCGCATTCTCGAAGAAATCAATGAAATCCCCCCCCAGGTGACCATCGAGGCCAAGTTTGTCGAGGTGGTGCAGACGGATATGGATACCCTGGGCTTCGAATGGAACCTGCAGGCCGGCGGAGTCACTTATAATTCCGGTACCGGAGCTGGCGACCACTATCTGTATAGCGCGGTTAACGGAAAAAACACCGGCCTCGGAAATAAGGGCTCGAATTTCCAACTGGGCATCGACAAGGACTCCACTTTCAGCACCGGAATGCGTTTTGCCGAGACCTTCTTCTCGGATACAGTGGTCAACGACAGTCTGTTCTCAGTCTACACCATCCTGGGCAATTATGCCTTCTCCACCGTGATTCATGCCATTCAGCAGTCCACCCATACGGATGTCCTCTCCTCGCCCAAGGTCACTACCATCAGTGGCAAGACCGCCCAGCTGAAAATGGTCAAGATACGTTATTTCCCGGAAAGCTGGACTGAGCCGGAAATCGAGACCGACACCGGTGATGCCGGTAACGTGACCAGCTATACTCCGTCCATTCCCGAGGTCGGTGAAGAGACCGAGCTGGGCGTGATTCTGGATGTGACCCCGAATGTCTCTTCTGACGGTTATTCCGTCGATCTCGAACTGGTGCCGCAGGTGATCGATTTTGTCGATTGGGAAGATTACAGCTATTCGATGGTTATGGAGGGTGTGAACCTGGTGGTGCCGATGAAGATGCCCATCCTCTCCCAACGTCAGGTCAACACCAAGGTCATTGTCTATGACAACGAGACCCTGGTCCTGGGCGGCATGATTGGTGAACGCCTCGAGCGCTTCGAAGACAAAATCCCGCTGCTCGGCAGCCTGCCCCTGCTGGGACGGCTGTTCACCAGCAAGGGTGAGCGCGGCGTGAAGACTAACCTGATGATCTTTGTCAATGTCAGGCTGGTCAAACCCGACGGACAGCCGGTCCGTGCCAACGAGGTCCGCGGCTTGTACGACTTCAAACACTAAAAACCAAGCGAGACATTGCCAAAAGCAGGGCAGTGGCCGACTGCAGCTGTTTGCCCACCTATGGTTGTTCTTTTCGGCCGGGCGGTCAGGATGCTGACTCTTCCGGCCGAAGTTTTTTTGCCCGGTGTTTCTGTGAACGAGAGATAAGACAAGGAGTGTACAATGTCAGTACCGTTTAGCATCGATTTGTCCGGCAAGGTCGCAATTGTCACCGGCGGAGGCGGAATCCTCTGCAGCGGCATGGCCGAAGCCCTGGCCGAATGCGGTGCCAGAGTCGCGATTCTCGATTTGCGCCTGGAAGCTGCCACCAAGGTGGCCGAGATCATCAAGAGCAACGGCGGCCAAGCCATCGGCGTGGCCTGCAATGTTTTGGAGAAGGCCAGCATCGTGGAGGCTGACAAAGCCATCAAGGCTGCTTTCGGCCCCTGCGACATCCTGATCAACGGCGCTGGCGGCAACCACCCTAAGGGTACCACTTCGATGGAGACTCTGACCAAGGAAGTGCTGGCCAATACTGACCCCTCTCTGGTCACATTCTATGACCTCGACCCCACTGGCATCCAATTCGTGTTCAACCTGAATTTCCTGGGCACGCTGCTGCCGACCCAGGTCTTCACCCGGGACATGGCCCAGAATGGCCACGGAGTGGTCATCAATATCTCGTCCATGAATGCTTTCACCCCCCTGACTAAAATCCCCGCCTACAGTGCGGCCAAAGCCGCGGTGAGCAATTTTACCCAATGGCTGGCGGTGCATTTCGCCCCGGTCGGGGTGCGGGTCAATGCCATCGCACCGGGATTCTTCCTTACGGATCAGAACCGCGCGCTGCTGACCAACCCCGACGGCAGCCTGACCCCAAGAGCACATAAGATCATCACCCATACCCCGATGGGGAAATTCGGCGCTCCGGAAGACCTGCTTGGGGCTCTGCTCTGGCTGGTCAGTGACCAGGGGGCCGGTTTTGTGACCGGGACGGTCATCCCCATCGACGGCGGGTTCAGCGCTTATTCCGGCGTGTAATACAGCCGGATGGACAACTGCCCCGGCCGACGGCCCCGGCCGCCCGCAGCGCGCCGCCCGGCCGTCGTACTGAAGGGCTGCTAACAGGTTGCCGATGTTGTCGCCCTCGGGGGTTGAAGCCCGGGGGCTTTTGTTTTCAATGGATTGATTGCATGCTGGATGTTGAGGCCATAAAAGTATGGTTCCCGATCCGTCGCGGGGTTTTCAATACTGTCGCCGGCTATGTCCGCGCCGTTGATGACGTCAGCCTCAGCATCAAGGAAGGTGAGACCGTCGGGCTGGTGGGCGAATCAGGCTGCGGCAAAACTACCTTCGGAAGGGCAGTCCTGGGACTGGAAAAAATCAGCTCCGGCGCGGTGCGCTTCCAGAATCAGGACCTCAGTGCCTTGCGGGGCAAGCAGCTGCGGACGCTCAGACGCAACCTGCAGATGATTTTCCAGGACCCGTTCGCGTCCTTGAATCCGCGCCTGACGGTCATGGACCTGATTACTGAGGGGTTGGCCGAACACGGTCTGCTGGGACAGGAGAGCCGGAAACAGGCCGCTGCCAGGCTGATGCTCGAGGTCGGGCTGGACCCGGAAGGAATGTGCCGCTTCCCGCATGAATTCTCAGGCGGGCAACGCCAGCGCATCAGCATCGCCCGGGCGCTCTCGTTGCAGCCCAAGTTCATCGTCTGCGATGAACCGGTCAGTGCGCTGGATGTCTCGGTGCAGGCCCAAGTAATCAATCTCCTGCTGGACTTGCGCCGCAAACACAATCTGTCCTATCTGTTTATTTCCCACGACTTGAGCGTGGTGCGGCTGATGGCACAGCGAATTGCGGTGATGTACCTGGGAAAATTGGTCGAATGCGGCAGCTGTGAGCAGATTATGACTGATCCGCAGCACCCCTATACCAGGGCGTTGCTGAGCGCCATTCCGCTGCCCGGAGTCAGGCGCAGCAGCAGGTCGCAGCACCTGCAAGGTGACCTCGTTGCGTCGCCGGCGCCTGGTGCCGGTTGCGCGTTCCGCAGCCGCTGCCCCCTGGCTTTGCCGGTCTGCGCCAGAGTAATCCCCAAGTTGTGCGCCGCCCAAGGCCGGACAGTGGCCTGTCATGCACTGGCACCCTCAAGCCAGGGGGTGCCAGAATGACTGCCGGTCAAACCAGGGCAGAGCCCTTTACCGTGATTCTGGCCCATGGCGATTTTCCCCAACGCCCTGCTGTCCAGCATTATCTCTTTGCAGCCCAAAGGATAATCTGCTGCGACGGTGCCGCTGTAGACCTGCTCCAGTTCGGACTGCAGCCGGATCTGGTGGTCGGAGACCTCGACAGCCTGCCCGCTGAGCTGGACGGGCAATTGCCCGGTCGTCTGGTGCGGGTCAGTGAGCAGGAGAGCAATGATTTGTCCAAGGCGCTCCGCTATTGCCTGTCCCGAGGCTGGACCAATCTGCTGATCCTGGGCGCTACCGGCAAGCGCGAAGATCACACTCTGGGGAACATCTCGTTGCTCGCGGACTTCTGCGTGCAGGCCCCGGAACTGAAGATCATCAGCGATTACGGGCAGTTCCTGGCGGTGCAAGGGCGGCGCACCATCCCCTGCCAAGCCGGGCAGCAGGTCTCCATCTTCAGCCTGCATCCTGATACCGCCATCACCTCGTCCGGATTGCGCTATCCTCTCCAGGAGATGCGGTTGACGCGCTGGTGGCAGGCGACCCTGAACGAGGCCTGCGGCAGCTCCTTTACCTTGGATTTTTCCGGCCCCGGGCCCTTGCTGCTGTTCCTGGCCTCTCCGGAGCTGCCCTGACCCCAGGTCCGGCCGTACCCGTGGTTTTCCGGCATTGCTTTTGCCTCCCGGTGGAATCTCTGCTACGCCTTAAACCGCAGCTTCTCCAGAATTCTTACAGGAAATTTTGCCATGAATGAAATCCCCTATGCCAGCTCGATGTTCTTCTATTATTCCGCCCTCAGCGATCGGGTGGAAAAACTGCGCCGCGAAGAACTCTCAGCCGTCGATTCCCCGGACAGCGCCAGGCAGCATGTCGCCAAAGTGCAGGCGCGGCTGAAATCCGTCTTCGGGGCTTTCCCCGCCCGGCCGCCGCTGCAGCCAGTGGTCACCGGCTGCGTGGAAAAAAATGGCGTCCTGGTGGACAAGGTTTATTTCCAGAGCCGTCCCGGGCATTTTGTCACCGGGCTGTTCTTCCGGGCCGTCGGTTCCGGGTCCGGCCTGCCCGGCGTCCTGGGAGTATGCGGTCATGCGGAGATTGGCAAGGGGCAGGACAAGTACCAGCAGTTTTCTTTCGGTTTGGCTCGCAAAGGTTTTGCGGTTTTTCTCGTCGATCCGGTAGGACAGGGCGAGATGCTGCAATTCCGCAGCAGCAATCCCGGTTATCCGGACTTTGTCAAAGGCGCGACCCAGGAGCACAACCAGCTCGGCAAACAGCTGCTCCTTAATGATGAACTGCTGTGCAATTATTATGTCCATGACGCCAAATGCGCGATTGACTACCTCCTCTCCCGCCCCGAAGTCCGCCCCGGCAAGGTCGCGGTCACCGGCAACTCCGGTGGCGGACAGATGAGCTACTACCTGTTCGGGCTCGAAGAACGCATCGAAATCGCCGCACCGTCCTGCCACATGAATAAACTCGCCTGGATCTTCAAAGATGAAATCGCCACCGATGCCGAGAGCTCACCCCCGGGATTGCGGGCCTGCCTCGGGGACCGACCGGATTTCCTGATCGCCGGCGCACCCAAGCCATGTTTGCTGATCGGCCAGAAACGCGACTTCGTCGATCTGCGGGGACTGCGGGAAAGCTACGCCGAAGCACAGCAGATCTACCGCGCATTGGGACAGGAGGAGAACCTGCAGCTGTACTTGGGACCCGGGGAGCATGGCTATCACCTCGATGGGCGGGAGGCGATGTACGGTTTCTTTACCAAGTACTACTTCGGTAAGTCTGACCCGGTAGAACCGCCGCTGGAACTGCTCAGCGCCGAAGAGTACACTGTTACCCCGACCGGCCTTACCATCGATCTGCCCGGCGCCAAAAGCATCAGCGCCATGCTGTGCGAAAAAATGCCCCCGGCCCCCGGGGCAAATGCCGGCCCGGCTTTCGCAGCCTTGCTGCGCGCTAAGCTGCAGCTGCAGACCCTGCAGCCGCCCGTGCCGGAATACCGCAGTCTCAGGCCGGTCTGGCGGGGCGAGCGGAAAATCCTCGGCATGTATGCAATTGTCAGCGAACCGGGTTCGACCGCAGTGCCGGTGCTGCACTGCGTGACGCCCTCCAGCGAGCCCCTGCTGCCGGAAGGCTCCAGCGCCCGGCTTTATCTCGCCCATCTTGATGCCGAGCAGG
>JAAYYJ010000296.1 GCA_012515455.1 Oligosphaeraceae bacterium | reverse complement strand
GTCCCTGACTGAGAAGCAGCTGCCCCCGGCAGGCGGATATAGGATCCCCAACTGAAATGCAGGTGCTGACCCGATCGCACCAGCTCCCACGGCTGGAATTCTTTGCCCCTGACTGAGAAGCAGCTGCCCCAGGCAGGCGGATCTAGGATACCCAACTGAAATGCTGGTGCTGACCCGATCGCACCAGTTCCTGCGGCTGGGATTCTTGGTCCCTGACTGAAAAGCAGCTGCCCCAGGCAGGCATATCTAGGATTCCCAACTGAAATGCGGGTGCTGACCCGATCGCATCAGCTCCTGCGGCTGGAATTCTTTGTCCCTGACTGAGAAGCAGCTGCCCCCGGCAGGCGGATATAGGATCCCCAACTGAAATGCAGGTGCTGACCCGATCGTACCAGCTCCTGCGGCTGGGATTCTTGGTCCCTGACTGAAAAGCAGCTGCCCCCGGCAGGCAGATCTAGGATTCCCAGCTGAAATGCTGGTGCTGACCACATCGCACCAGCTCCTGCGGCTGGGATTCTTGGTCCTTTACTGGGAAGCAGTTGTCCGGGAACAAGGTATTTGTATGCAATTGCCGACGTGGGACTTGACAAAATTGCTCAAAGCACTAATTTTTGCCCCGTGCCCTTGATTCTACCGGTGGGGCCCACCCCACCAATTGGGGGGACCCCCTCCCTATTTTGACGCGCGCGCGAGAGAGCCGCCGATGTCAATAAATGACAGCAGGTGGCAGCAAAAAGCAACCGATGACATCTACTGGCAGCCGATAGCATCATTTGTCAACTGATATCGAATGAAGACATCAGATGGCAACTGATGTCGGACGATAACAGCCGATAGAAGCCGATAGAAGCAGATGGCGAATGATGTCGGACGATAACAGCCGATAGAAGCAGATGGCGACTGATAGCAGACGATGTCAGCCGATAGCAGCCGATAGAAGCCTATGACGACTGATAACAGCCGATAGAAGCAGATGGCGACTGATAGCAGACGATGTCAGCCGATAGCAGCCGATAGAAGCCTATGACGACTGATAACAACCGATAGAAGCCTATGGCGACTGATAGCAGCCGACAGAAGCCTATGACGACTGATAGCAGCCGATAGAAGCAGATGGCAACTGATAGCAGCCAATAGAAGCCTATGGCGACTGATAGCAGCAGATAGCAGCCGATGGCAGCAGTGCCATCACTGACTCAAAATGATTAAGGTGCGAAAATTGGGGCGGGAAAAAGAGTTGTGCCAGAGTGGTTGGGTTGGCCAAGCAGACGGTAGGCTCCAGCAGGGCGCGGCATTGCCGGCGCCAGAGCGGTTAGGGGGCAATTTCCAGCCTGGACTACTTATGGCAGTCGAAAAGCTGACCAGTGCTCGCCTCCAGATTTCGCACATTAACAAAACTTAATCCCTGCTTGTGATTGCCCCTGGCTGCTCCCGGCAATCATCCGGCAGGCTCGCCCTGCTTAGCCCTGCCCATCCCCCCTGCAGGGCTGGCCTCAGCGGCAAGCGCGATAAGCGTCCTCGGCCAGATATGAACTGCGTACCAGCGGCCCGCAGACTGCCGCAGCGAAGCCGAACTCCTCCTCCGCAATCTGCTTCCAGGACGCGAATTCCTCGGGCGGGACATGACGCTGGACCGGACAATTGTCCGGCCTGGGCTGCAGATATTGCCCCATGGTCAAAATCTGCACTCCGGCCTGGCGCAGGTCTGCCAGAGCCGCGCGGATTTCCGCCTCTGTCTCTCCCAGGCCCAGCATCAGACCGGATTTAACCCGGCAGGCAGAGCCGTGCCTGGAGCACCAGTCAGCGGCATAACGCAGTACTCTCAGGCTGCGCTGGTAATCCGCGCGGCTGCGAATCGCCGGGGTGAGCCTCCGCACCGTCTCCAAGTTATGCCCGAACACTTGCGGGGAGGACTGCAGAATTAACGCCAGGGACTCTTCCTGGCCGCCATAATCCGAGCCCAGGACCTCGATGCTGGTCTCAGGACAGGCGGCGCGGATAGTCTGCACTGCCGCAGCCATCTGCCTGGCGCCACCATCAGGCAAATCATCGCGGGTAACGCAGGTGAGCACCATATAGCGCAGCTGCAGCTGCGACACCGCCTGGGCGAGATGCTCAGCCTCCTGCGGGTCCGGGGCCTGCGGCTGACCGTGATTGACGGCACAAAACCGGCAGTTGCGAGTGCAGGTGTCGCCCAGGATCATAAAAGTCGCGGTGCGGCGTTTCCAGCAGTCGCAGAGATTGGGGCACTTGGCACTGACACAGACGGTATTAAGACGGCATTGGTTCAGCAACGCCCGCATCGCCAGGCGTTCCTTCCCGCCCGTATAAGGCACCCGGTACCATTCGCTGTGGGGCAGCCCGCGCCGTCGGGCCGGCTCCGCCCCGGGAATATTCTCAGTCATTTGCGGTTCAGCCATTGTTGCAGTTCGCGTGTGCGCTCCAGGTCCGCCAGCCGGGGCAGTCCAGGATCATCCCCGGAGTCTTCCGGGCCCTGCCAGCGTCCGCAGCGGATGTGTTCTATTGCCAAGGCATCAGCGGGTACCCAAGACAGCGCCGGGAGTGCGCCGGCACTGAACCAGGCGGCCTGCTGACCTTCCCGCGGCAGGGCAGACTGCCCGCACGGAATTTCACAATGCATGAAATGCAGACAAATCCGCCGCCCAGTATCTGCATGGCTGCAGCTGAAAAGCAAAGACGCCTGCTCCACTGTCAGCGCCAGTTCTTCCTGAAGTTCTCGCGCTATACAGTCTGCAAGCGTCTCGCCAGGGCGGACTTTGCCGCCGGGAAATTCCCAGCTCCCGGCCAGATATCCACCTGGCCGGCGGGTAGCCAGCAGAAGCCGGCCGCGGCAGATAATGACCGCGGCACAGACCTCCAGAGCAGCACTCATTTTTTCGTACCCAGCAGGAACTCCGCCCGGCGGTTCTGCTGATGCTCGCCCTCGGTGGTGGCATTGGCGACCACGGGACGGTCTTCGCCGTAGCTGACGGTCATCATGCTATCATCCACCACGCCCAGCGTCTGCAGGTACTCCCGCACCGCCAAGGCCCGGCGCTCAGACAGCCCGCGGTTGTACTCGTCACTGCCGCGATCATCACAATGGCCTTCAATCACCACCCCGGAACCAGCAGTCCCCAGCATTTTCTGGGCCAGTTCCTCTAGCTTGTAGCGCTCGCCCGGGGCGACCTCAGCACTGTCATACGCAAAATAAACCACCTGATTCCAGGGGGTCGCCCCAGTCAGGAAATTCTCGCCCGGCAATCCGCCCACCGGCTGATCCGTGCCGACCCAAGCCGAGCCGTCGCCGCCCACGCCGCCCACGCCGTCCACGCCGCCGATGGAACCACCATTGGGACCAAAGTCCCCGGTCCCTAGCCCAAGGCTGCCCGGAACAAAGCCATTGTCAGCACCAGTACCGCCACTGCGGCTGCCCGCTCCGACCGGAGTGTTACGCAGGTCACTCAAATTGATCTTCGGTTTCTTGGTGCAACCTTGGGTCAGCAGCAGCGACAATGTCAGGCACAGGCAAACACCAGTGAGAAGTTTCCGAGACATCAGCATCACCATCCTCCTTGAATTAAGCATAGGCGAAAATATGATAAAAAAAACGCCTATATAGTATAATACCAAACGTCGTTATCACAAGAGAAATTTGCAAAAATCGTACCATTTTCCGGGATTTCCCCGGATTCTGCCCTTCCCGTCCGAAGAGTCCTGCGGTCACTCCTCCGGCCTGACTCCCGCCAGCAGTTTCTCGGTAACAATGGCTGCATCCAGCCAGTTGGCGATATTGCCGGCGCCGATATCATTGGGCAGGTACCAGTTCGACAGCCAGCGCTTCAGCGACTCGCTGCCCGCGGCCTCGAACAGAGTCTTGGCGCTGTGCACCGTCAGGCCCTTCTCTGAACATAAGCGCCGGCTCTGCCGCAGGCACGCTTCATAATAACGCGAAGCCCAGGCATCCGGATCGAGGTTCTCGCGCCAAGTACTGTGATTCACATCGTTCTGGGGAAAAACCGGTCCCGGCAACCAGGCCAGGACTTTGCATTCCGGCGGCAGTTCGGCCAGCTGCGCGGCGAACGTCTGGAAATCCTCGGCCAGTTCCGCCAGGCGCTCCGCCATGGCTTCATCAGTGCGCGGCAGACTGCGGCGCCGGAAGAATACATCCGCAAAATTGAAGGAGAAGATCAGCAGATGGGGGGCAAAAGGCGTGACATCACGCGGGAAGCGCACGCTCCCCAGGATGGTACTGCAGGCCTTGATGCCGGCATTCAGCACCGCGACCCGGCCGTAGCGGGCCTGCAAGCGGGCCTGCAGCAGCGCGGGCCAGGCTTTATGCGGGTCGTCATTGCCGTGCACCATGTCGTCACCGATGCAGACCACCCGGAACTCCGCTTCCTCCATCTCCTGCAGGGAATCCTTGCTGACATGCGGGGGCCAGTCCCGGATCAGCATTTCGCTGTTCCAGCGCCCCCCCACGGGGATATGAATGCTGAATTTCTGCTCCACCGGCGTCGGCTTGGCCTCGGGCGGGCGGATTTCCGCCAGCACCTGGCCGTTGCAGTCGGCACACAGGCCGGGTTTGTCAAAGATTCCCAATGCATGCTGCAGCTGCTCCTGGGTCGACCAGGAGAAAATCTGGCCGCAGCGCTGACACGAAATCTCCTGCGGCACGTGAGCACTCAGGAAATCCTGGCAGGACTGGCAGCGGTGCTGGGGCGGACGGTGATTGAGCAGCTGATCGCGGAGCTGCTCTTCAGCGCTGTACTTCCAAGTGCGGGTGCAGCCTTTCTCCTGACAGGGCATCTGCAGGTCACTGAGTTCCTTCAGGCGGGCAGAACACTGCTCGCACATCCGGGCCGGAGGGCGGCCGCCCTTGTTGCGCAACCGGTACCCGAGCTGCATGCTCCTGGTCCAGAGCCATTTGTTCTCACAGCCGCGGTTCTTGCAGGACAGAGAGAGGTCTTTGGCGCTGGTAAAGAAGGAATAACATTCCGCACACATCTTGGTGGGCGTGGCTGGCTCCTGCCCCTCCGGAGTCCGCAACTGCTCCTCCAGCTGTTCATACGGGGAATAGACCCATTTCCCCTCGCAGCCCTGAATCTTGCAAGGCTCTTCCCGAGGTTCGAGGTGGCGTAGTTTATCCCGGCAGGAATCGCACATCCGCACCGGCGGATGGGACAATTTTTTGCCCGAGCGCAAGTATTCCAGCTGCTGGTAGCGGTTCCACAGCACCTTGTTCTGGCAGCCCCGGATGCGGCAGGGCAATTCCTGGTCATGCAGGCTCTTCAAGGTCTGAAAACAATCTTCGCACAGGCGGGCCGGGGGAGTGGCGCCATTGGCCTCGGCCTGCATCCGCCGGGTCCAGACCCAGGTGTTCTTGCAGCCGCGAATGCGGCAGGGGCGCTCAATCTCCTCTATCTCCTGCATGGCGGAGTAGCATTTGCCGCAGAAGCGCTTGGGTGGATTGCCCTCATGCCCCTGAACCCGGGCCTCCAGCTGCTGGAAACGATTCCAAGTCCAGACGCCGTTACAGCCCGGTTTGGCGCAAGGGACTTCCATATCGGCCAGTTTCAGAAACAGACTGTAGCAGTCCTCGCACATCTGCTCCGGCTTCGCGCTGTGCCCGTGCGCGATATTTTGCATGGTCTGCTCACCACTGATCTGCAGGAGGTTATTGCAGCCCTTGATGCGGCATTTAACCTCACTGACCGGGAAAAGATCGCCAAGATTGCCGAATCCGTCGTTCAAAACTATCTCTCCTGAAGAAATCCCTTAATGCACAGGATAAACACCATCACGAAAATAACGCCGGATTGGCAGTTTGCAAACGGCGCCGGAAAATTTTCCTGAAAAAGCCTCAAATTGCAGTGCCTGAGGTCGCCGGGCTCGTCCACAGAGCCTGGAATTTCTCCCAGGCCGGTCGTTGCCAGTCGCCGGCCTCGCTCTCAGCATGCCGGAGGTTGGGGCATTTCTGCAGTGCCTGCACCAGCTCCGTCCAGGGGATATTTCCCTTCCCCGGCGGGTTATGGTCATCACCAGTGCCGTAGTTGTCATGGAGATGGCAGGTGACCAGCTGGTCGGCCAGCAGCTGCACCATCCCGACCGCCCCCAGGGGCGAATAACTGTTGGCGTGCCCTGAATCGAAGCACAGCCCCAGATTCGCATGCCGGTACTCCGCCACCAGCGCGGACAGGTACCGCAAATCATCCAGACTCTCGTGGCCGTTCTCCAGGGCCAGGACAATCCCGGTCTCAGCCGCAACCGGCAGCAGAGTATCCAGACTGCGGCGGATGGCGTTCCACTGTTCAGGGGTGGTCTCCGGTTCAGAGATGCCGGGGTGAACGGTATAGGTGCTCACTCCCAGGGGCGCCAGCGACCGCAGGAACGCAGCATGCTGCGCCAGCATCTGCCGGCGCGGTTCCGGCTCCAGACAGGACATGTCCAGTCCTTTGCCCCACAAGGCATGCGCGGCCGGCGTCTGCAGCCCGAGCTGCCGGATTTTGCCTGCGATGCCTTGCATCACTCCGGGTCGCTGCTGTTCCCATTCGCCCCAGCAGGGGGGGAAGACCAAGTGCGACACCCCCCAGCTGCACAGCTCGCGGAGCACAGACTAAATCTCAAGCTCAGGAATAAGCTTCCAGTTGACAAAATAGACCAGCGCGTCCAACATTTTCCACCACCCGGTTGACAACCTCAGACTATATCGGAATCACAGCCACAATAACAGCTCTGCGGCCTCAACCCACACTGGCGCCGGAGGCAATCGGTCCATCAGGCGTAATCAGACGCAGTTGATCGCCATGCTTGGCGGCCAACAGCATCCCGCAGGAGCGCAGACCGCGCAACTCCCGGGGCTGAAGATTGGCCACAATCACAATCGTCCGGCCCGGCAATTCCTCCGGGGGGTAAAATTTGGCAATCCCAGCCACGATCTGACGGGTTTCCTGGCCGACCTGCAGCTGCAGGCGCAGCAGCCGGTCCGCGCCCTCGACTCGCTCCGCGGTAAGGACCTCGGCGGTGCGCAGCTCAATCCGGCTGAAGTCAGCAATCGTGACCAGATTCGCGCCTTCCTCAGACGGCGCCGCCGGTGCTGCTGGTACAGACTTGGGGGCGGGGGCGGGTTTCTTGCGGCTGCAGACCGGTGCGCTCTCTGGGGCATCCACCGGGATGCGCGGGAACAGCGGTTCCGGCAGCGGCAATACCGCCGCGCCGTCCGGCAGCGCATTCCAGCTGCTGAGCTGGTGCATCACCGGCTCGACATTCTCTTCGGCCAGTCCCAGGGTCAGGCGCAGGGTGCGCATTTTGCCGGGCATTGTCGGGTACAGCAGCCCGGAGACCACCCGCAGGCACTCCGCCGTATTGCGCAGCACACTGGCCAGGCGCTCCTGCTGGCCCTCCTTGGCCAGCTGCCAGGGTTTGTTGGCATCGAAATAGCGATTGCCCTCCCGTACTGCCGCAATCACCTCGGCAATGCCGCGGTCGAGTTGCATTTTCTCAATCCCCTCGGTCATGCCCCGCACCGCCTGCTGACAGGCTGCCAGCAGATGCTCCTCCGCCGGTCCCGGGGCAGTCGCCGCCGGCAGAATGCCGCGGCAGTAGCTGTGCAGCATCTTCACCGCCCGGCTGACCAGATTGCCCAGGTCGTTGGCCAGTTCCGCATTGAAACGGCTCACGAAGGCTTCTTCCGAGAATTCCGCATCCTGGCCCATACTCATCGCAGCCATCAGGAAGTAGCGCAAGGCATCCACCCCGTACTGGTCAGCCATGGCCATCGGATTGACCGACGGGGCCTTGGGCACCTCCGCTGCTGCTGGAGCCGGCGCCGTGGTATCTTTGGCCGCAGCGGCGGCCAGCTTGCTCTTGCTGACCTTCTCACCGTTGAGCAGCCACCAGCCGTGGGCATAGATCGCCCTGGGCAATTCCACCCCCATGGCCATCAGCATGGTCGGCCAATAAACCGTATGAGTAGTAAGGATATCCTTGCCGATCAGATGGTAGGACGCCGGCCACCAGTGTGAGAACTGCTCCGGATCGGACTTGTAGCCGACCGCACTGATATAGTTCACCAGGGCATCAAACCAGACATAAGTCACATAATCAGGGTCGAAGGGCAGGTCAATGCCCCAGGCCAGACGCGCTTTCGGCCGGCTGATGCACAGGTCCGCCAGGGGCTGTTTTTGCAGAAAGCCCAGTGTCTCCTGGCGCCGGAACGAGGGCTGGATAAACTCCGGATGCTGCTCAATGTATTCAATCAGCCGCTGCTGATACTTACCCATCCGGAAGAAATAATTCTTCTCCACCAGGCGCTCCACGCCGCGATGGCAGTCGGGGCAGCAGCCGTCTACCAGGTCCTTCTCAGTGAAAAAACGCTCGCACGGCACACAGTACCAGCCTTCATAATTGGAGGCATAGATTTCCCCCCGGTCAAACAAGTCCTGCAGAATGGCCTGGACAATCCGCTCATGCCGCGGCTCGGTGGTCCGGATGAAGTCGTCATGGGTGATGCCCAGTTTCTGCCACAGCTCCTGAAAACGCACCACGGTGCGGTCACAAT
>JAAYYJ010000295.1 GCA_012515455.1 Oligosphaeraceae bacterium | reverse complement strand
CGCAGTCCGTATACCAGAGATTGATGCCATGACGGTGCAGTTTGTCGCCGATGCGCTGGTAGCGCGGCACCACCACCTGCTGGAAAAAATCCAGGGTAATCGCCGGGCCGTTCTTGAAGCAGATATCCTCCCAGCCGGATGCGAAATCGAAATCGATCTGCCCCAGGACCTGATCCAGGAAATCTTCGACCAGCAGACAAGCGGTCTCGACCATGTCTTCCAGCATTTCCGGATAGTCATAGATGGCATAAGCCAGCCCCTCGAAGGTCAGCATATTCCGGATTACGCCAATCATCGAACCGCAATTCACCCCGACCGGGAAATCCCGTCCGGGCGGATATGATTGGCGCAGGCTCTCCAGATCGACCTGGCGGTTCGCCCCGCCGCGCTGGAAACGCAGCTCCTTCTCCCGCTGCCAGTCGTCCGGGGTGACGATGCTGGACCGCAGATAGATGGGGATGGTCGAATGGCCGTCCTTCGGCCTCTCCACCCAGAGACCGCTGGCATCGAGTGCGACCACCGTGCTGCCGCGGTCTTCCAGGATTCTGGGAGCGAAAGGAGGACTCATCCAGACATTGCCGCCGACACTGCTGATGCGGTCGAAATTAAAGAAGAGGTCCGCTTCGGCATTGCTGGTGATGTGATTATCGACAAAGATGTCCCATTCGCGAAAATTTTCCTGCCAGTATCCGAATTCCATATTGAAGGATCGGTCTACCGGCAGCCAGTGCATCTGGCGCCGGAAGCGCTCACGCCCGGTCAGGGTACCTTTCCATTGGGGACGGCAGGGGGTGATGCTCATTTCACGTTCCTGTACTGACGGTGGGAGAAAAAAGCGGGGTGGGACAATTTCCCTCGAGGCACCCGAAAAGGTTCACCAGCAATGCACCCGGCCGTGCAACAGCCGGCCTCGCTGCAAGGCTTCTTGCGCTGCATCCCGCCGCAGACCGTAGAGGTTCAAGCCGCAATCAACCGTGTGAGTGAAGATTTTTTCCATCTGGTTGTATTCGGGCTGGGACATGGCAATGCCGCAGAGGCCCCGGAGCTTTTGCAAGCAGGCGATGAAGTGGTCCCCGCGGCCGCAGAAATGATCTCCGCCGCCGCCAAAGATATCGAGCAGGCGCTGGTTGTAGGGCGCGATGAATTCCTGGAACATCTCCGGGGAGAGATTCATGGCCGAATCGTCGCGGAGCATGATCCGGCCACGGTGCAGGAACCCCCAATGACGGCTGTCAGGCCCCTCTGCCGGCACTATTTTCAGCCAGCGTTGCATAAATGCGGCATAAGTGCTGGTGATCAGAGCCAGGCAGGCGTGCATCAACTCGGGATAGTCGATCAGATACAGGAACATCGCACTGCCGCAGAGAACTTCACAGGCATCCATAGGCCCCTGCAGATCAGGATGATAAATGGCAACATACTGCCTCAGCTTGGGATACGGTGCAAATAATTCCTGAAAATACTGCCCCATAGCAAAGACCCGGGCCCCCAAACCGCCCTCCAGATCGGGGATGCCGGCCGCCAGCAGGCGCCTGATGCCGTCCAGCCCCCCGGGAAGCGGCTGGCTGGTGGGAAGGGTGTTGTGCCCGGCTTCCATGATGAAGAGCTCAACCCCGAACAGAGAGGGCAGAATGCTGGAACCGTAATTGCTGCGGACATTCAGCAGCGCGCCATTGCCGGAGGCCAGAACATTGCTGCAGGCGGCAAGCTGCTGCAGGGCCATCTGATCGTAGTCCTGCAAGGCGGCATTGACCGTCACTGACGGCCATTCCAGAACTGAAGGCGAGGCCTGTGGACGCCGGGGCGAGAAAATATCCCCGGCAAACTCTCCGGCATTAAATTGCCGCCAGGCCGCCAGGAGAGCCTCTTCAGCTTGCGGCTCCAGGCGTTGCTCCAAGTCTTCCAGAAAAGGCTGCAAATCTATGCTCATGTAGATAAAGTCCGTGTACTGCTTGAATCAAGCTGTTGGTTATGATACGCCCAGGCGATGCTCCTCACCAGTTGTCATGCCAGCTGGTGTTTACTGTCGGCCCCGGACACCAGAACGATGACACCCACGCGCTGCTGTTCTTGTCCTGGTCGGG
>JAAYYJ010000294.1 GCA_012515455.1 Oligosphaeraceae bacterium | reverse complement strand
TTGCTGTAACACCGGCAAAGGGTGAATTTGTCTCCGGGCAGAGCCTCACCTTCACCGTCACCCTGCGCCCGGAGAACATGGCGGAGGCCCGGCGCTACAACGGCGCTTTCCTGATCCGCACCCCGGACGGTCTCTCGCTGCCGGTCACGGTCTACGCCGACCGCAATGGCGAACTGGCCAGCGTCCTGGCTGACCCAACCAACGTCCATCCCGGCCGGCGCACTACCGCGGAGGTCGCCTCCAACCTCAATGTCTTCGACTTCGACCTCCCGCACGGCGGCATCTACTTCGCGCTCCTCAAATACCGCTCCGCCCAGCCCACGCTCGGGGTCAAACTTGCGGTCAGCATCAATGACCAGCCCCTGGCGGCAAAAACGAAATACAACTACGATTCCTGGCTGATTCTTTCCAGCCAGGACATGGGGTCGGCGTACTTCCAGGGGCTGGTGCTGCCGGCCGGCCGCAACCGGATCACCTTTGATTTGTCCAAGACGGAAATCGCCTTGTCCAAAGACTCCGCCAAATATCCCATGGCCATCTATACCCCGGCTCAGGATTTTGAATTCACCCAGGTGCTTCTGCTGCAGGACCCGACACCGGTGATGCGCCACCTTCAGGGTGAGCGGCACCCGCTGCAATAATTCGCCGGGCCCCGACCCGCTGGTTGCAGGGCGGCATAACTATGCCGTCCGCCCCCGGCCCTTTTCCTGCAACCTGAAGGTGCCCAGGCAGCCGATGCCGGTCATGGCCAGCAGCAGCAGGAAAATAGCGAAATAGGCCTGCGGCGGGTAGCACATTTTGCCGGCCACCCCAACCGTTTCCCAGCGCCCCATGATGAAGCCGATGAGATTTCCCAGCAGGGCGACCGTGACGTATGGGCTGCAGTTGACCAGGCTCGAGGCTGTGCCCAGACTTTCCGGCGCATTGTTGTCACGGGTGACCACAAATGCCAGGGGGGTGGAATTGCCGGCGGCGGAAAGCAGCATGAAGATGCACCACCAGTACCAGTGCGCACGATAGCCCAAACCGACCGCAACCAGGGCCGCAGACAGGGAAAATACCGTCAGCAGCGCGGCCAGACGCAATATTAGTACCTTCCGGTTGCCGGCCCAGCGGCTGAGCATGGTCACGATAAAACCATCCACCGCGGCCAGCAGCACCATCATGGTCAGAACCAGACCGGCGCCAGAAGCACTCATCCCGACAAAATCCTCGAGTATTTTTTTCCCGATGATGGCTTGCAGGCTGAAGTAGCTGCCGAAGATCAGGCCCACGAACATCATGATATACAAATTCTGGGTATTTCGCAGCGGCCGGATAAAAGAAGACAGGGAAAATTTGTGCTCGCGGCGGATTTCCGGCAGCCGGGCTTTCCTGGACAGCACCCAGAAAGCGAGCATTACTGCGAGCATCAGCAGGGCCAGAATCAAGAGCAGGTTCTGCCAGTCGTAATGCTCTGCCAGGAGAATGAACGGGGCACTGCCGATGACACTGCCGGAATAGCCGCAAAAAGCACCCAGGCCGACAAAAAAAGGGAATTGACTGCCGCAGAGGCGCGCCATTTCAGTGATCATGGAAAGATAGATGGTGCTGGCGCCCAGTCCCGCCAGCAGGCGGGCGGCATACATCCCGCCCAATGACACCGGCAAGGCTGAGAGCAGGCAGCCCAAGGTGAAGATTGACATCCCGGCTGCCAATACCCGCGTCCCGCTGAAACGGTCGATCAGAAGACCGGTGCTCAGCTGGAAAAAACCGTAGGTGTACATGAATACTGACCCCAGCCCGGTAATTTGCAAGGCGGTGGCTCCGAAATGCTCCTGCAACTGGTTGAATATCGATCCCGGGATGATGACCTTCTGCAGATTGCAGAAAAAATAAATCAGCAGGATGCCGGCAATCAGCAGCGCATCCAGCCTCCGATCATAAGATTTATGCATCTATCTGCTCGCTGTGTTGTGCGGTGCGGGTTTGCCGGCGGGGGTGGTGAGATCCCATGCGGGGTTGTAGGCGTGGCGTTTGTGGTGTGCGGTGCGGGTTTGCCGGCGGTGAGGGACGAGATCCCATGCGGGGTTGTAGGCGTGGCGCGAGAAGTTTATCGCTTGCCCATAACCTCAAAATTGCACCACCGGCAACCTTATACGACTCGAAACGGTACCTGAGTGCACCTTTTGGGGTCGCACTCTTCAGCGCCAAGCAAACCGTATTCTGGAAAAGATGATCTGATATCGGCAGAAAGTCAAGCCGGGACAGGAAAATCCAGGCAAAAAACACCGTGCTGGCTCCCTATACTGCCTCTCGTCATGACATCCCGTTGGTACTTTGTCACTCGAGGGGCAGCAGGTTGCTGGGAAATTCGACTGGATATGCGCTTAAAATTGAGATTTGCCTAGAATGGGGTACATTATATCACCATCTTACAGGAGAGCGTGGAGAGTAAAAACTTTCTGCGGCCGACCGCGGTGATAACGGACACGGTATTCCCAGACATCCTGACCGAACGGGTGAGAACCAGAGGTTGAGCGGCAACAGGAGCTGGCTGTCCTCTCTCCACCCGACGGGGGCGGGATACATAGGTTAACCAGGGGTGAGCGTGCAGCGCGAACCCTGGGCAAGAGCAGATGCGCTTTTGCATCTTGTCCAAGTGTTTGTCACCGGATTTCGAACATTAACCCAAAACAGACTGCCTTCAATATGAAACAAAATGGCAAAGTTCTGGAACTGCTGACCCGGTTTGAGGAAATGGGCGTTCCGTCCATCGACTGCATCATCTGTCACCGCGGGAAACGCGTTTTCAGGCATCAATCCGGATTTTCCGATGCAGCATGCACAAAACGGCTTGACGGCAGCGAACGCTATAATATTTATTCCTGTTCCAAGCCGGTCACCTGTACGGCGGCTCTGCAGCTCGTCGAACAGGGGATGCTTGGGCTTGACGATGCTGTTTACGAATATCTGCCAGAGTTCCGCCACCTGAAAAAACGCCATGGCGACAAACTGGAAGCTGTGCAAAACACCATGACCGTCCGCCACCTTTTCACCATGACTGCCGGACTGAGTTACGACACCAATTCGGAAAACCTCCGGCTGGGAAAAGAAGAAACCCAGGGCCGGATGCCGACCCGCGCCGCCATGCAATATCTGGCCCGCGATCCCCTGGGGTTTGAACCGGGAACACAGTGGAGATACAGCCTGTGCCACGATGTCCTGGCCGCGGTTGTCGAAGTAGTCTCCGGCGAGCGCTTCGGCACCTATGTGAAGAAGAATATCTTCGACCGAATCGGAATGCCGCATTCCACCTTTCTGCTGCCTGAAAATGAACTCAACCAAATCGCCGCGCAGTACCGCTACGATCCTGAGACGAAAAAATTCAATCTGTGCGGACCGCAGATTCAGACCTTCAAACTCGGGACTGAATACGAGAGCGGCGGCGCGGGCTGCATTTCATCCGCAGCTGATTACAGCGCCTTTCTGGAAGGTCTGCGGTCCGGCGAACGCTTGCTCCGCCGTGACACCATCGCGCAAATGAGCAGCCCGCAAATCAGCGAAAGCGTGGCCCAAACATATACTGAAACTACATCTTCCTACGGTCTGGGAGTCCGTTGCCAGAAACCAGGCATGGGCACGCAGTGCTTTGGCTGGGGTGGAGCCGCCGGTGCGTATCTCTCGATACTCCCCGGCGCGGAGGCATCCATTTTTCACGTCCAGCATGTGATAAGTTCTCCTAATCAAGGCCTGCGCAGTTTATTCGTCGATGCTTTGCTCCAGGACCTCCAGTCGTAACTGTAGCACTGAACCATCATCGGGAACAGCTCGCCGCGGCAGTCAATCCTCTGCCCCCCCCGGAATTTCGGTGCAAAGTCTTTCTCTATTTTCCCGGCATATCCTCGGTTGTAGTCCAGGATGAATGTTATCGTAGCGGTTTTCTGCCTGGGGTCCGCTACTGCAGTAGGAGCCGGCCGCCGTCAATCACGTGCGAGGAGCCAGTGATGAAAGCCGCCTTGTCGGAACAGAGATAGAGGATGAAATTCACCAGCTCGATCGGTTCCGCCGCACGTCCGAGCAGCGTTTTCATGTTCGCCATGCTGGGCCGGGTCAGCACCGGGCCGGGAATCACACAGCAGGCCCGGACCCCGTGCGGGGCGCCGACGATCGCCAGCGATTTGGTCAGGCCGCGCATGGCGCTCTTTTCCGCCGAATAATCGACCGCCGGCCCGCCTCCGCCCTGCTCGCCGGTCACGGAACCGAAGGTGATGATGACGCCGCATTTGCGTTCCATCATCCCGGCCAGCACTGCGCGGCAGCAATACAGCGTTCCGCGCAGATTGACGTCCAGTCCCCAGTCGATGACCTCGATCGGCAGTTTCTCAAAGCTGGTGCAGTTATTACAGCAGCGGCCGGACATGCCGCCCGCCGCATTGATCAGAATATCGACACTGCCGAAGGTTTCGATTGCCTTCTTTTCGGCAGCCTCGACCTCCGGGAATTTCCGGATATCGGTTTTGAAGGTCAGCACCTTGCCGCCACTGCTGCGGATGCTTTCCGCCGCCTGCGCCAGGCCTTCCTCGTTGACGTCGAGCAGCACCACCTTGGCACCCTGTTTCGCCAGTTCCTGCCCGGAAAGCAGTCCCATCCCGGAAGCGCCTCCCGTAATCATCGCCGTGCGGTTGTCAAAATCCAAAGCCATATTATTCTCCTTGTTAATGATGTTATGATTACAGCGCACCGTCGTGGAAGACACTCCACTGCATATTTTCCTGCACCTTGCGGAATGCCCGGATGGTGGGCTGGTTGTAGGAAGCGTAATCATGATATTCATGCACGCCGAAAGTGATGGCCACGCCGAGCGCAGTTCCGGTCATCCGCTGAATGCAGCTGAAACGCCCGCCGCACAGATGGACAAAGGGCCGGGACAGCTCCCGGTGCAGACGCAGGGTCGTGCGGATGGACTCCGCAAACTCCGCGTCAGTATTTACTTTCGTGACGATTTTCACCACATCCGCGCCGCGAGAGGCGAAATCCTGGAGCTGCTCGACCACCTCGTCGGAAGTCATCGGACGCAGCGGATGCGACGACATAATCACCTGCGAGCCAATCGCGTGCAGCTGTTCAATTAGCGCCTGCTGCTGCCGGATCGCCGCGGGCTTCCGGGTGCGTTCGTCGGGAGACGGATCGAACAGGTCGCCCATCACATCGATCATGCCCGCCCCCGCCCGGGCGGCGGCCAGCAGCAGTTCCTGCCGCGGTTCATCCGCCAGGGATTCCACCTGGTCATTCCGGTAGAGCAGGAACATGAAAGGCAGCGGCACCGACTGAATGATTGCGCGGAAACTGTCCTCGTTCCGGTCCTCCCGGCGGAGGCTGCGCAGTTCAATGGCAATGGCATCCGCCCCGTCTGCCGCGGCATTGCGGGATTCTGCAATCGCCTCGGCCACGGTGCGCGGGCTCTGCAGATTGGTGATAAGCGTGCGTTTTTCCTGCAAGGGGAAATATTTCATGATGAACTCCTGTTAAAAAGTCAGCACCACTTTGCCGATGCTCGCAGAGGTCCGGAGCAGTGCGTGCGCCTTCTCCACCTCGGCCACCGGGAAATGCGCCCCGACATTGACCTGCAGTTTTCCCGCGGAAAAGAGCGGCCAGAGCTCCTGCTGCAGCGCGTGCATAATGCGGCTTTTTTCCTCTGCGGTGCGGCTGCGCAGGGTGTTGCCGATCAGCCGCAGGCGCTTACGCCAGAGGGTTTCCACATTGATCTGGGTTTCCGCGCCGCCCATGGAGGCAATCATGATCCAGCGGCCGCCGAACGCCAGGTTCCGGAGATAAGTGCCCAGGGCCGGGCCGCCAATGCAGTCGAGCGCCACGTTGACCGGGTGCGCTTCCAGCACCGCGCTGACGTCCTCGGTGCGATAGTTGATGACGATGTCCGCCCCGGCGCGGCGGGCCGCGTTCGCCTTATCCGGGGTGGAGACGGTCGTGATGACCTGCGCACCGTACAGTTTGGCAAACTGAATGGCGGCCAGACCGATACCGCTGGCGCCCGCCTGCACAAAGAAGACATCGCCGGGCCGCAGCCCGCCCGCTTCCAGCTGCACATTCAGATAGACCGTGCTCCAGACCTCCGGAATCGCCGCCGCATCCGCAAGCGAAATTCCGGCCGGAATCGGAATCACCATGCCGGCCGGGACCGCAATCCGGCTGGAATAACCGCCGCCGCCGACCAGGGCGCAGACCTGGTCGCCCGGCTGCACGGCGGCATTTGCCGGCGCTTCCAGCACTATTCCGGAGACTTCCAGCCCGCACCACTGCGGCCACTCCGGCGGAGATTGATAATGCCCGTCCACTTGCATCAAATCGGCGCGGTTGACCGCCGCCGCGTGCACGTCAATCAGCACTTCGTCCGCCTTGCGCACAGGCTCCGGGACCTCCGCCCAAGTCAGCCGGCGCGCTTCATTCAGAATCATCGCCTTCATCGGATTCTCCTTCAGTCTATTTCCGGCCGGAAATCAACGTTGCTACACGGCAAGACTTGCCAGAGCCTTTTCCCCTGCTGCGATCCGTGCCGGTAAAACAAGTTTAACGTTTGCACTGCCCAGCCATTGCCGCTGCACGTACTGACAACCGCCAATCAGCTGGATGCAGTGGCTTCGGGCTAACGCACAAAAAAAGCCCAAACGGTACCGTAAGGCACCTTTTGGGCACGCTCCCTGCTTAAAATTGCAGAGAGAGGGTGTTCATCTGGGAACTTTTGCTGTTTTCTGCTTGTAACACACTGGTTGCAAATGGAACTTGTCTTATTTGTCTAACTTTTCCGGGAGGAATTAAAGCCACTCAAATGGTAAAAAGCGGCAAACGCTTTTACCGTCTGTTTCAGTCTTTAATGTAAAGCCGGATTGGTCAAATTCAACTACAGTTTTTGCGTGTGTGAGAGGGCGCATCAAAATGAGCCACCTGTGCCATGGTTGCTTTCCTGCTCTCCCTGATACGCCGCCAGCAGCTCCACAGCCTTGCTGGCGACCTATGGTCGGCAGAGGAACTTACTGCGTATTTCGCGGACCGCGGGAAATTGCCGGGGCAGACCTCAACGGGGTGGATTTTGCCGAGCCGGTCGAAGATTTCCCGTGTGCGTATACTGGAATTCACTTTCACTCCAGTGTGATTATCAAGCTGTTCAGATATTCCCGAGCCTGCTGGCAGGACCATCCCTTCAGGTCCCAGAGAATTATATGGATGTCCTGGCCGGGGATGTAATCCAGGATTGCCTGGCAGCTATAGCGGTCGGTTTTCAACAGGGCGCGGCTGGTGTTCCTGGGATTGAAGAGGAACGCGCAGCAACCGTCTCCCCGTCCCTCGGCGCAGTCGTAGTACTTATCCGCGAACAGCCCCCAGCATTCGTCGGCTTCCAGAAGCATTTCGGTGCTGTCGGCAGTTCGGTTGGCCGTCAGCAGGAGCCTCTGTCGGAGTTCGGGGGTACCGTATGCTCCGGGATAGGCGGTCAAGGTCGCCTGACAGGGCAAAGTCCGGCAGCGGGGAGTAAAGGTCAGCTGGAGTTTGTCGTCATTTTCGGGCAACTCCAGCCGGAGCTGCCCGCCGTCCGGCCCCTGGAATTCCAGGAGCGCGAAGCCGCTGTCCTGAGAGCTGCTGGCTTCCAACAAGCGGAAGCCTCCGTCAGTTAGGCTTTTACCGTCTTGGGAAAGGTTCAGAAAATTGCCGGCATACCAGTTGAAATGCGAGGGCCTGACCATGCCAAGCTGGACGTTGGCCGGTCCTTCCGGGCTCAGGCGTCCATGCAGGTGGAACGCAAACAGGCACTTGCCGTTGACCAGAGTCAGCAGAGCATGGTACTCATCGGGCTTAACCAGGTAGTTATCCCCCCAGATGCGCACAGGCTGACGGTAGAACGCCTGCCGGGAGGGGCTGTCTCCCGGCTCCAGAACCAAGTAGGATACCTTGACTTCACCACGGCTCCAGGAGGGCAGCCAAAGCAGTAGCGAAATGATGAACAGTCTGGTCATAAACCACCTCCATGCCTGTCGGGCCCGGAAATGACCACGGTGCGTTCCAGTACGCTGCCGTCGGCTGTGCCCAACAGGCGGAGCTGCCAGACACCGGGCTGAGGTTCCAGCCCCAGGTCAACAGACCACTTACCGGTTTCACCCAGCAAACCGGTCGAACACAGTTGCGGCACTTCTTCGCCATCACGGAATACTGTCAGGCGGACAACCGACTGACAGCTGCCGCCACCCGCTCTGTGGACTGCAAGCCGGAACTGCCGGCCATCAAACGAAATTGAACCCTCCAAGGGCGACAGCTTCTCCGGGAAAAGAGCGTATATCCTAATTCCATACTCTTCCAGGAAACCATGCACTGAATCGGCTTCGCCTATGTATGTGTGAGTCAGCTGGTCATAGATGTGCCCGCCTTTTTCCCAGCGCAGAGTGTATTCCCCGCGGCTGTCACTGGTTCCCCGGGACAGGAAGATGTAGCTGCCTCCGCCGCACCGGTAGCGAGCCAGGTTCGCGGCCGGAGGCACGGACTGGCGCAGGCAAGACGGCGCCAGAAACGGCGCCAGGGCCGAAGTCAGAGCCTGGCTGCGCCGTTCCAGGCGGCAGTCCCGCTGGTAGTAGTCTGGTAGCGCAAAATTGAGGTACAAGGTATCAGCTTCACCCTGACTGAAGCTGACGGCGGCGGGAGCGGCTTTCTGGAAAGATTCCGCCAGAGCAATTCCGCCCAATTTGACAGCGCGGGAACGCAGCCCGATGGCACCGCGAGCCTGGGCTCCTTCAGCCAGCTCAAGCGGGCCGCCCAGATACAGCTCCGGCAGATCACCGGAACCATCCAGCTGTAGGCTCCCGGAGCGACCCAACTCCGGGGCGGAGGCGCTTTTGAATCCGAACAGTGCCAGTAGCCGGGAAT
Organism: Oligosphaeraceae bacterium; assembly: GCA_012515455.1. GTDB lineage: Bacteria > Verrucomicrobiota > Lentisphaeria > Oligosphaerales > Oligosphaeraceae > JAAZIZ01. Next base: position 3,940 of record JAAYYJ010000294.1, on the reverse strand, counting down.
TCACCTGGGGCACTCCGAATTCGTTGTATCGGCCAGGGAAAAGGTCGGCAATCAGCCTGCCGCCTTCCTTGACATAGCGTTCCAGCTGGGTTATTTCGGCAGGCGACAGCACCTGCAGCAGTGGCAGTATGAGCACAGGGTATTCTCGGGGTGAAATCCGGGACAGTTCTGCAGTGGTGAGAACGGCGGGGGCATCCAGCCCCAGCTCCCGCAGGAGTTCCGACCAACTGTTGAGATTGCCAGTGTAGTCCCTGGCCTGCAGTCCGCCGGTCTGCCCGCCGATTGCAGCAGCTACCAGGCTGGCGTTCGACCAGACTAGCGCCATGCCCGCCTTGGCTCTCTGGCCGGTTCCCAGCACGTAATCGGCTCCGCTGCTGCGAATGTTCCTGAAGATTTCCTTGAGGCGCAGTCCTTCGGGGCTGGGCCGGGCGTCGCCCCGGCGCTGGGCATGGGCATACCACCAGACGCTGGGCATGCGCAGGCCACTGATGAGCTGTTCCCAGATGCTGTAGCGCATCCCGTAATCCGTGTAAGCACCGACCAGGTGCCCGGGAGTCAGACGACTGCGAATGGCATCTGCAGTAAAAGGCGTTATGTAGAAAGCGGAAGTCTTCATAAAATCCAGAGAGCCCAGCAAGTCGAGTCCCTGGTAGAGCTGGGTCATCTCCATTCCGGAGACGCCAGTTTCGGCTCCCGACAGCCTCTTGACCTCTTCCGCCATTGCGCTCAAGAGCAGCCGCAAGCTGTCCAGCATATACAGCCGGTGTTCGAACCACGATGCGTAATTACCGCGCTGTCTGGCCTGGAGCATGGAGTCTGGGACCACCGCCTCCCAGGCATTGAACGCAGTCCCCCAGTTGTCATTGAGCTTCCCCAGGTCGGAACCGTATTTGTCTGCCATGGTCTGGCGAAAATCAGCCAGGCACCAGGGTGAAGTGCAGAAGTCATGCGGGGAGTTGAAGTAGCTGCCCATAGTCAGCTCATCACCGACAAAGCAGGCATCCAGCAAGTTGTCCCGCAACCTTTCACCCATCTGCTGGGCCTGTTTCAAGATTTTCCGGCGATAATCAGGCTGACGCAGACATGGTCTGCGGACAGTCGGAGATTCAGGCTGGGCTTTCTCGCTGCGGATGTGTGTGATACCCAGAGGCAGACAATCCATGCCGCTCCTCAACACCGCCTCGGTCTCCGAGACAAATTCAGAGTCGGTCTTTTGGTTGGACCAAGGTGCCTTGTACAATCGGAAACCGATGCCTGAGAGCTCCCGCAAAAATTCTCTCTCCCGCCAGCTGGCTAGATGTGCCCCCCAGACCAGTGGCTGGACCCACTCACGGTTCCGGACATCGGGAGCAATCAGCAGGCTCTTGGACCTGGCCGCCAGCAGGGCACCGCCGCTGTCCCGCACCTGCGCTTCCAAGTCGTAGAGTTTGTCTGCGGAAAGCACTTCGCGGCGCAGGGCAAAGGATACCGCGTTCTGGGCGGCCTGCCAGACTTGGCGGGCCGCCACCCGGCCGGTAGCACTCTCCAGGAGGCGCACCTGCAGCTCACCTGTACCCTGCAGAATCACCTGGCCGGTAACATCCTCGCCAGCGTCCCACTGCCTTTTGTCCGGCCGAATGTCAGTGATAACAACCGTACCTTGACGCCGGTCCCGGACGGCGTACCAGTCCAAGGTGCTGCCTTCTGCGGTGCGCACGCTGAATAGACAGTAGTAGTCCCCGGTCAGCTTCCATGGACGGGGCGGCCAGGGCAGGGAAAACTCTCTGGAGCCGGACGGCAACGCACCGCGCCAAAGCAGGGTTTCCGACGAAACACCGGAGGGGGCGATTTCTGTCAGTACCAGTTCTGCCTCCTGCTGAGACAGTTCCGACTGGAGGAGCAGGCGGGCTTGGTCAGCCCCCAGAGACACGTTTAGGACCCGGACTTCAGGCATCCGCCTGGCGGCATGCCGAAAGAGCTTGCCGTAGAAGGCAAAATAGCCTTCCCAGTAGGGAAAGCATTCCGGAGGCACCGGGACATGGGGTATGACCGCCCTGGCATCCCGGACACCACCGCGCACGGAAAAGGGGAATTCCACCCAAAATACCTGGCCATGACCATTGTGCCCCTCGTGGACTTTGCCGAAGGATGGCAGAAGCTCGCTCAGAGTCCCGGCGTAGATTTCCGGAGAGGTATCCTTCCAGCCGCCTTGGGGCGACAGTGAGGGGAAGTCAAATTTTTCGCCCAGGAAGAGGAAGCCGGCTCCGGCCTCCACAGAGGCGCAGACCCGAGCGGCCATGGTTGCGGGCAGGCTTTCTTCCTTCTGCCCGCAGACGATAATAAGTTCAGGTCGGGACTCCAGGGCCTGCTCCAGCTGCTGTTCGGGGTTGGACAGATGCCAGCCCATGTAGGGCGTAGCCTTGAATGACCGCAGGCTGGCGGTTTCCACCAGCTGCAAATCCAGGCCGAGGCGGCGGTTCATCTCCATGAGTTCAGCCGTGCCCAGGGCTGCGGCGATGACCACGGCCCGCAGCCGGTTGGCTGGCTGAATCGCCCAGGCGGCCGGCAAGGCGAAGTCGCGGTGCAGAGGTTCCTCCTGCAACTGGGGGGTAAAGGTGGCGGATTTCGTCTCCGTGCTGGGTCCGCCGTACTGCTCATAGTCAAAAGGCACCTGGCCCAGCAGCTTCAGGCTGACTCGAAAGCGGTACTTGTAATTCGCCAGTGGGTCGTCCAGAACCGCATGCAAAGCCACTTCCGCCTGTCCCTGTGCCAGAGGCGGCAATTGGAAAGGCAGCGAGAACCAGTCGATGATCGCCAGGCCATCCACCGACGGGCTTTCCCATGTGTATAAGAAGTCCAGCAGTGCAAATGGCATTTCCAATACTGCGGTTCCTGCCTTGGCAGTAACCGCCGCATATCCACGGTCGGGCTGAAAGAAAAAACAGTCCGTCGAAGTACCGGTGCCGGTCTGATAACTCCTGCAGTTTTTCTGCACAGGCGTCTGCGGCGTCCAGCCATGGCTGAAACGCGCCGTTGGGAAATCCAGCCGGTAGCTACTCTCGCCGGGATTGGCCAAAGCATTGCCTCCCCAGAAGGATGTGACTACAGCTTTCGCCCCCGGATTCGTTATTTCGTACTCCACCGTCAGAGTATCCGAGTCGGCAGGCAGGCAGTAGGTCTTGAGAATGTCCAGCGGCAAACCGGCAGGACTGCGCAATACCAGACGCTTTTCCTGGCCATCCTGCCGGGACACCACACTGTAGACTGCTGTGCGGTAGCGGGTGTCTGCCTTCCGGGAAATCGGTTCGCTCAGCGCATCCGTGAACAACCCGCTGCCGCCCGGGGAATCCGTGAACCGGGTCCAGTCTTGCCCACGGCGTTTGTCCCGCAGAGCCGTGACCCGTCCCCCGGCGGCCAAATTTATCTCCAGTTCCAGCCGTTCATTGGACATCCTGATGGTTTGGCACTGACTGGTGCAGAGACCAGCTGCTAAGCAGGCCAGTGCGAGGAGTTTTTTGATCAGAGTGTGGTTGTTCATGGTAGCGTAGCCGATCCTGTAGTCATAGCCGCAGAGCAGCAGATGGTCATGCCCGTGGTTCCGGCACACAGAATATTCGGGCCCAGCGTTAATGATGGTATTAAAGGTGCTGCCGGATGAAGACAGCCTGTCATAAGCTTCCGCCCGGGCAAGGTGTGTGCTTTCAGGTACGGTGAATTCCCGGGCCGAATTCGCCGAAAAAGGTATTGGCTTGACAACCTTCAGGGACCAACACTTCAGCCTCGATTTTGCCATTGTCGAAGCGCCATTGGGCATGAATCAGGCCATAAGGGGTGGCAATGGAACCTCTGGCAAAACCCGCCGAGAAATCCCGGGGCTGAAAATCAAATTTCTGGAAGCCGGGCATAGTCGGGGCGATTCCCAGCACCATAGTCTGCAGATAGTCAACCGGAGCGGTGCTGA
>JAAYYJ010000293.1 GCA_012515455.1 Oligosphaeraceae bacterium | reverse complement strand
CTGCCCCTGCCGGTGCTCGACGGCGGACATATCGCCTATGCGGTGCTGGAACTGATTATCCGCAGACGCCTGCCGGTTAAGCTGGTCTCAATACTGCAGAATGTCTTCGCGGCTTTGCTGATCGGGCTGATGCTCTATATCACGGTTTTTGACGGCAAGCGCATCTTCGTCCGCCTGCATTACTGGCTGAGCAGCACACCGGCCGTGGAACAGAATGCCAGTGGCTCGGAACTGCCGCAAGAGAGTCCTTCAGAATTGTCCACCGCGGCGGAAAAATGACTGCGCAGTACTACCAAGTCGCTATCGATGGTCCGGCGGCCTCAGGCAAAAGCACTGCCGCCCGGATGCTGGCGGACCGCTTGGGCGGGTATTATGTCAACACTGGCGATATGTACCGCGCGGCAGCCTGGGCGGTCTTGAAAGCCGGCGTGGACCCCGTGACGCAACCGGAGAAAATCCTCGAGCTGCTGCCCGGCTGGGACTTGCGCTACCGTCTTCAGCCCGGACCGAAACAGACCCTGCAGCTCTGCCTCAATGGAAAAGTACTGCAGCCCGGGGAATTCCGGGCGCCAGAGGTGACCGCTGTGGTCAGCCAGGTCGCCAGCATCCCTGCCCTGCGGACTTGGCTGCTGGACCGCCAAAGGGAGTGCAGCCGGCTCGGTATCGTGATTATGGAGGGCCGGGATATCGGCACCGTGATTTTTCCGCACGCGCGGTTTAAGTTTTTCATCACCGCCAGCCCGGAAGAACGCGCCCGCCGCCGTTTTGCCCAGCGCGGTGAGGTCGCTGCGGATGCGACTCTGGCGGCAGTGGCCGCTGAAATCGCGGCGCGTGACCACCTGGACAGCAGCCGGGCGGTGGCGCCGTTGCGTCCCGCGCCTGATGCGCTGCTGGTCAACACTGATGGCCGCACCCAGGATGAGGTCGCGGATTGGCTGGCCGCATATATCCGGGAGCAGCAATGAGCTGGATTGTACTGTATGGCATCGCCTGGCTGGTTGCGACGGTACTGGCGGTAATCTTGACCGGAATCTGCCGGATGCTGGCCCCGCGTCTGGGGCTGCTGGACATGCCCTTGCATGAAGCCCATAAGAGGCACCGCCAGCCTACCCCGGTGGCCGGCGGCATAGCGATGTGCCTGGCCTGGCTGGCGACGCTGCTCGGCGGCATAGTGCTTAGTAGCTTGGGAAAAGACCTGCTCCCCGCCGACATCAGCCACGTCCTGCCGGGCATCAAGGCGGTATGGGGGAATCTGCTCCTGCTCGCGGCCGTAGCCGCGGGATTTACCGCGCTCGGGGTCTGGGATGACCGCTGGGCGATGCCGGCCGGGCGGAAATTCCTGCTCCAGCTCCTGCTGGCGGCGCTGAGTGCCTCCTGGGGGCCGCGTCTGACCCTGGGCTTGAGCTGCCCGGTTCTGACCTGGGCAGTGACGGTGTTTTGGACCCTGACCGTTATCAATGCCCTTAATTTTTTCGACAACATGGACGGCCTGGCAGGTGGTACTGCGGCCCTGGCTTGTCTGTTTCTGGTGCTGGTGGCATCAATCCGGGGGCAGCATTTTGTGGCCATGCTGGGGGCTGCTGCGGGTGGCAGCGCGTTGGGCTTCCTGGCTCACAACCGTCCGCCGGCCAAGATTTTCATGGGTGATGGCGGCAGTCATTTTCTGGGCTACTGCCTGGCAGTGCTGGCGATTCTGACTACCTACTACATGCCGGGCGAGAGCCCCACCGCTACCCCGGTGCTGATACCGCTGCTGGTGCTGGCCATACCGCTTTTTGACGCTGCTGCCGTGGTCGTGCTGCGGCTGCGGCTGCACCTGCCGGTCTATGTGGGCGACAACCGGCATATCTCGCACCGCTTTGTCAATCTCGGGCTGTCGCGCGGTTATGCGGTATTGCTGGTCTGCCTGCTCTGCTTTATCGCCGGGGCCAGCGCGGTGACCCTGCTGTGGCTGCCCCCAGCCGGGGTCTGCCTGGTCTTCGCTCATACTGGCGCACTACTGGCACTGGTCTCAATTATCCAATTTTATCTCCCGGAGGCGAACAGGAAATGAATTTATCGGCTGCATCAATGCGGGAAATCTGCCGGCGGGCCATCGCCGAGGATGTCGGCAGCGGTGATGCCACCACGCTGGCGATTCTGCCGGCAGAGCTGGAGATCACCGCCCATTTTGTCACTCGGCAGGACTGTGTCTGTGCCGGCTTCCCAGTGCTGCAGGTGCTGTTCCAGGAATTTCCCGGTGCCGTGGTGCTGGAACCGCACGTTCAGGAGGGGCAGTTCTGCCCGGCCGGCAGTAATTTGGCCAGTGTGCGCGGTTGCGCCCGGACCATCCTGACGGCTGAGCGCACCGCCTTGAATTTCCTGCAACGGCTGTGCGGCATTGCGACCCTGACCCGGCGCTATGTGCAGGCCCTGGGTGATTCCCAGACTAAAATCCTGGATACCCGCAAGACCACTCCTGGCCTGCGGCTGCTGGAAAAATACGCAGTGTGGGCCGGCGGTGGTCAGAATCACCGCATCGGTCTCTATGACCGGATTATGATCAAGGACAACCACCGCGAGCTGGCCAAGCTCTGCGGACCGGATGCCATCCCCCACGCGGTGCAGGCCTGCCGTCAGCACTATCCGCAGCTGGAAATCGAAGTCGAGGCGGATACTCTGGAGGACGTGCGGGCGGCAGCCGCAGCCGGAGTGGAGTATATCCTGCTGGACAATATGAGCGACGCCGAAATGGCCGAGGCCATCCGGATCATAGCCGGCCGGGCCAAGACTGAAGCCAGCGGCGGCATCACCCTGGAACGGCTGCCGGCTCTGCGCCATCTGGGGCTGGATTTTATCAGCGTGGGCGCACTGACCCACAGTGCCACTGCCGTCGATATCGGTCTGGATTTCCTCGGTTGAGGGATCGCTGTACTGCTGCTGCTGTACTTATACTGTATGGCCTAATGTTTGGGCTGGGCCTGGCGCAGGCGGTAGAAGTGATTGACCACCATGTCGTCATAGACGTCCGTGCCATGTCCGCCCCGGCCGGTTTCCGGATTGTCGTGTCCGCCGTGATCGGGGGTGAAGGTCAGCAGGCGGTTGAATCCACCCCAGATGGCATCGCTTAGTCCGGCCAGTTCCACAAATCTGGCGATGGAGGTGCGCATGGCCTGCAGTGATTCGCCAGAGCGCCCCCCGGTCTTATGCAGACTGCTGTCGTAGCTGCCATCATAGGAAATGATCAGATCGTAGTCGCTGTTGCGCAGCAGCAGTTTGGTAAACTCGAAGCTCATCTCAGCATTACGCAGGGAAAAATAATCCACCTTGCGGTCGCGGAAGATTTTATCGATGCTGCAATTGTTACTGGAGACGATGGCCACCTGCTTGCCGGCCTCAGCCGCGACATCGAAGAGAGTCTCCACCGTCAGGACCGGCTTACTGTAGGCTTGGATGCCGTGAATCTCAGGCGGCGCACCGCTGAAGATGCTCGCGAAGCAGACCGGGGTGACACTCGGCATCACCGTCGAGCACTTGATGCGGACCTCGGAGTTGGCGGTCAAGGGGGCAAAATCCCCGGGGTAATCCTCCCAGAGGACATCGCCAATGGCGTCGGGACAGAATACCAGCGCCTTTTCCAGTTGTCCGGCAGCGCCGAAGCAGCTGTGCCCCAGTTCCTGCACCGCTGTGATGGCTCGCCCCAGGCTCTGGGTCGGCGGGCGCAGTCCCCATAACCCGCACAGCGTCGGGGTAAAATCAGCGGTTGAATAATCAACACCGAAAGTTTGCTGATGCTTGCTTAGCCCCAGTCTTGCTTCTTCGAGGTCCATTTTTTCCTGTTTCCGGTTTGAGATAATAGTTATTCTATAATTGCCAAACAATGTTGCAGAGCCTGCAAGGACAAGGCAGTGTGCAGGACTTGCCGACTGCCTTCTCCCCAAGAGCCGTCGTGCTTCTGAGACTCCAGGAGCTGAACGGTGAGAGTGTGCCGCCACGAGCCGTCTTCGTTCCCACCCGACAGCACCGCAAAGGCCCGCAGAGCGCGGCACAGCCATAATCTGGCGTCGGGGTCCGTGGCAACCGGGGCCGCCAGCGCCTCCTGGCGCCAGGCCGCCAGCTCCGGCGACCGCAAGTCGTGGTCCGGGGCACAAAGCGCGGCGAACAGCCGTAAACCGGCTGGGGAGTGCGGATTTTGCAGCAGCAGCAGCTGGTTGGCTACCACTGCCGGCGGCAGCAGGGGCAGGTCTTGTCGGTCGAGGAGGTAGTGTATTTCCAGCAGCCATTGCCTGGCCTGGGGGGATAGCTCCCCGTCCGCCAGCCGGAGCAGTACTTCCCTGTGCTCTACGGTCAGCTGCTGCCCCAAGCGCAGCATGCTGCGGCAAGCGAGGATGAGCACCTCCGCGTTGGCTGCTGTGCCGGCTGAGCGTAAGAAAGTTCCTGCCGCCTGCAGCTTTGGGCTGTCAGCGTATCCGGCATTCGCGAGCGCCATCACGGTTTGCGCAGTGTCTGCCAGGCTGTCCTGCCAAGAACCGCCAGCGCCTTGTTCCGCCAGAAGGTACTGTTCGGCCCGGGCCATCGCCATGCGGCCTTCCAGCAGCAGCGACTCCCCCAGGCCGGTTTGGGCCGGCAGCCACCCGGCGCTAAACAGACAGAGCAACAGAATGCATTTCCTGACCAAGTCACTCATGGCGGCACAATCCCGGCCGGCCGGGCAGGGCTATTTTTCTTCAGCCTTCTGGACGGCAATTTCGTACAGGGCAGCGATACTGGCATTGGCCGACTGAACAGCAGCATGCAGCTTTTCAATTTTGGGGGTGATTTCGGCATTCCATTTGTCCAGTGCCTCCTGGGCGGCTTTGCTGGCTGCCTCGTCCTGAGCCTGCTGTTTGGCCAGGTTCAACCGCTGGTATTCCTCCCTGGCTTGAACCAACGCTTCGTCGAAAGGCTTCTGTGCCGCTGCCAGGGCGGTTTCGGCTTGCTCCAACGCCGCAACCTGCTCAGGGCTGAGCAGTGCTTTCACACCCCCGGGGCGGGTCTGCAGCAAGGCCTTCTTCAGGTCCAGGATGAAGCTCTGTGCCGTAGCTTCACGGGAGGCCCCCAAGCGCTCGATCACACTTTGCCCATCGGCTTTGAGCAGGATGTAGGTAGGGAAGCCGGAAACCGAATACTGCTGTGCGAGCTGCTGGTTGCGGGCTACGAATTTCTCCGGTACCAAGCTTTTATCCCGCGGCGCATCGATGTAGGCCAAGACGAGGTTCTTTTGCGCCCACTGTTTCCATTCGGCCTGGGAAAAGACGTTGCGGTCCATCAATTTGCACCAGCCACACCAGTCGCTGCCGGTGAAATTGAGGAGGAGCGGCAGCTGTTTTTCCGCCGCCAGAGCCTGAGCCGCCGCGAAATCCTGGGTCCAGACCCCGACCTCAGCCCCGGAAATGGCCGGGCGGTCCTCGCCGGCAGGCGCTGCTTCTTTGCTGGCAGGCGCTGCTTCTTTGCTGGCAGGCGCTGCTTCTTTGCTGGCAGGCGCTGCTTCTTTGCTGGCGGTCTTTTCCCACTTGGCAAAGGCACCGGCGCTGTTTGTGGTGACCTCGGCCCGACCTTCCCGGGTGATGGTTTGTCCCGTAGCATCCAGGATTACCAGTGCAGGGATGCCGGTGACCGAAAACTTCTGGCTCAGGCTTTTCTTTTCTGGTCTGCCATAGGGCAGGGCCAGCCATTTCATCTTGGTCTCCTGCATGTAATTGTACATCTCTTTTTCCGATTTGTCCGAACTCACCAGGACAATTTCGAAGGGCTGCTTCTGCTGTTGCAACTGGTCGTAGAACTTGACCAGCTCAGGCGTGAATTTCCGGCAGGGGGGGCACCAATGGGCAGAAAAATAGAGCCCCACAATCTTCCCCTTAAGGCGCTCGACAGGAACCGTCCCGCCATTGGCATCACGCAGCTCCGCACCCAAAAACTCCTGTTGCCAGTCGGCCGCCGCAGTGGCAGAGAGTGTGAGCAGCAATCCAGTGCAAACGGCCAGCAAAATGTTTTGTAATTTCATGATCTGCTCCTATGCTTGAAATTAATGCACCAGAAAAACCCCGCGTACTGGTAAACAAAATAAAACCTCGGCCGAGTTCTGCAAGTCCGGGGCCAGAAAAAACCGCCCCCGCCGGGCGTCAAGCACGGCCTAGTGCCACTAGGGCGAACCGCCTGGGCACCACTCACGCCAGGAGGAAGGAGGGATGCAGGGAGTGCCGGGAGGCTCAGCGCCATTCGTGTTTCGGGTAGCGGCGGGCCAGGGCTGATTTGAGGGCGGGGTAATGCACGGTCCAGAAGCGGGGCAGGTCATCGGTGATCTGCACTGTCCGCATATTCGGCGCCAGGATGTCCAGCAGTACCGGGATGCGCCCATCGGCAACGCAGGGCCGGTCTGAGCAATCATACAGGTCCTGGATGCGAGCCTGGCCTTTGGGGGGCTGCCCGGGTACATATTCCAGGCGCAGTTTGCGTCCGCTCGGCAATGGTAAGTGCGTGGGAGCCATCCGCTCTACGAACTGAATCTGGCTCTGGGTCAGCAGTCCGCGGACCCAGGGCAGGCAATCCTTGCTGCGCACAGCCCGGTAGGTATATTCACCCTGACACAGCGCCAGGAGAATCTTCCTGCGGTCAGCATCGTCATACCAGGGCAGAGACTGCTCCGGGAAATGCCCGGCCAGAAAACGCACTCTGGCAATCCAGGCTTCGACCTTGGCGTCCCAGCCTGGCAAATGCAAATCATGGGCGGCAATCTGTTCGGCCAGCAGCGCCGCCGCCGCTTCGGGTGGTGCATCATTGCGGACCGACTCCTCCAAGCTCAACTGCAGACAGGACAAACTGCGCCGGCGCAGGACCTGCTGCCCCCGGCTGTCCCAGAACACCTCGTCGTTCTCACTGAATGCATCCGGGAAGAGCTCCCAGAGCCACTCCTCTTCGACTCCGCTGGCCAGTGAAAGTTCCAGTTTTACCGCCGGGGTGCCGGCGGCGGAGACCTCGCGGATTTCGCCGGCGACCAGCAATTGTGCGCCGCGCGCCAGGCTGCATCGGGACAGCTCCGCGCGGCGCTGGTTCTGCAAGTCGCAGAGCAGCGTGCCGTGATCACGGCGGCGGGCCAGGCGGTCAGGAAAGACTTGCAGCAGGCAACGCAAAAAACTCGCCTCGTTGCTGCTGCCGGCGCCGGAACCGGGCAGCAGGGCCAAATAATCCTCCGCCGCCCGGCAGATATCACGGGCCGCACCGGGATGAATGCCTAGGTCCTGACAGACTTCAGGAGCGAAATGGGCCTGCCGGGCCTGCTGCAGTAATTCCAGCGCGGCCAGGAAATCCGAGGGCGGCAGCTGGCGCCGGTCCTGGCGCAGTCTGGTCAGAGTGGCTCGGTCGCTGCTGGCCGCGGTAATCAGCGGCCGTTCGGCGAGCATGGCCGCGGTGTAGGCCGCTTCGCGAGCGCAGCCCTGCTGCAGGCCCAGGTGCAGCAGCAAGGCGCAGCGGGGGTGGGCGGGGTAGCGCAGGACCTGCCGGCCCAGATCACTGAGTCCGCCGCAGTGCGGGAGCAGCAACCCCAGGCTGAGGAGCAGGTTTTGCGCGGCCAGCAGGTGGGTGGCCGGGGGCTCTTCGAACCAGGGGAAGGCATTCGGGTCGGCAAAGCCATACGCGTTGATGGCCAGGAGCGCCTCAGACAAGTCCAGGCGCTCGATTTCTGCGCTGGTGCGGGCCGCTTTGGCGTTATGCTCCAGCTGGCTCCACAGCCGCCGGCAGCTGCCGGGAGCTTCCCGTCCGGCTCGACCGGCCCGCTGTTCGGCGGAGTCGCGGGCGATGGCACAGGTTTCCAGAATATTGACCCCGCGGGCCGGGTCATGCCGCATAATGCGGGCCAGCCCGCTGTCAATCACATGGCGCACGCCGGGGATAGTCAGAGAGGTCTCGGCGATATTGGTCGCCAGAATGACCTTGCGCCTGGGGCAGGGCTGCATGACCCGGCGCTGCTCCGCCGGCGGCAGCTCTCCATACAGCGGCAGCAGCTCCAGTTCCTCCGGCCAGAAGCCGCGCCGGAGTTCCTCCCGGCAGTTCCGGATTTCCGCCGCGCCGGGCAGGAAGACCAGGATATCACCATCCAGGGCACTGCTCAGAATGTCCCGGACTGCGGCATTGACTCCGGCATACAGACCGGTTTTGGCGAGGCAGTAGGATATCTGCACCGGGAATTGCCGCCCGCTGGCGGAGAGGGCTGGGCAGGAGCCCAGATAAGCACTGAGTGGCGCGGCCTCCAGAGTGGCCGACATGACCAGCAAGAGCAGGTCGGGGCGGCAAGTGCTCTGGCAATGCCGGGCCATGGCCAGGGCCAGGTCGATATTCAGGCTGCGCTCATGGAATTCGTCAAATATGATGGCGCCGATGCCCGGCAGACTGGGGGAGGACAGCAACATCCGGGACAATATGCCCTCGGTGAGAAATAAAATCCGGGTGTCGCGGCTGTGCGCCCGCTCATAACGGGTCTGATAACCGACCAGCCCGCCGGGCTGCGTGCCAGTTTCCCAGGCTACGCGCTCCGCCAGCATCCGCGCTGCGAGGCGGCGCGGCTGCAGGACCACGATGCGCTGCCCGGTGGGTACCAGTTCCAGCAGCAACTGGGGCAGCTGAGTCGATTTGCCGGAGCCGGTGGGAGCGCTGATAATCAGTTTACGGCAGGACGGCAGCAGCCTGCGGATATCCCCAGCCAGCGCATAGACCGGCAGCTCGCGACGATCTGCCGGTGCCGCTGGTGCGAGAGTCGGCCCCGGTGCCCCGGCAGTCCGGTCCTGCCGCTCTGACATCAGGCCTTGGCCGGGGTGTCAGCCGCCGCGCTGCCGGGTACGGTCTCTTTTTCCCGCAGGGATTGCTTATGCCATTTATCGACGATGGCAGTGGCAATGAAGATGGTGGAGTAGGTTCCGGTAATCATGCCGTAGAACATCACGATGGCGAAATCGAAAATCACCCCGCCGCCGAAGATCAGCATGGCGACAATCACCAGCATGGTGGTGACCGTGGTCAACAAGGTCCGGGAGAAGGTCTGGTTGATGCTGAGGTTGACCAGGTCGCGGTAAGACAGGTCCTTGCGCAACAGCCGGGTCTCCCGGATGCGGTCGAAGATCACGATGGTGTCATTGAGGGAATAACCGATGATGGTCATCAATGCCGCCAACACGGTCAGGGACAACTCACCCTGGTTCAGGAGGAAGAACAGCCCGGCTGAGACAATCACGTCGTGCAGCACCGCCACTACCGCTCCCACGCCGTAGATGAACTCAAAGCGGAAGGACAGGTAGATGACAATCGCGATGAACGACAGCACCGCCGCCCAAATGGCATCATTGCGGAATTTGCTGCCTACGCTGCCGCCGACAGTGTAGGTTGAGGAGGGTGAGAGCTCGCATTCCGGGAAAGCCTTGTCCAGCTGGCGTCCGAACTCGCTGGTGTCGCCGGCAAAATTGGCCAAAACGATTTCCAGCTCCTTCTCGCCACCTTGCCCTCGTTTGTAGCCTACCTTGACCCGGTCCTGGCCGACCGAGGTCAGATACGAGCGGACATTTTCGACATCAGGCTCCTGACCTTTGCAGGAATAGGTCAGCTGAGTGCCGCCGGCGAAATCGATGCCCAGCACACTGTCCCGGACGGCTACCGTGATGATTGAAATCAGCACCAGAATGACTGAAGCCGTGATTGAAGGACGCATCATTTTGAAGAAGTCGAGGTTGATATCCTGCAGGAAGGTGAAGGTGCGCATGGAGAGCTTCTGCAGCCATCCCTTCATGATCATCAGATCGAAGATGGCGTGGGTCATGAACAGGGCGGTGAACAGACTGGCCACGATACCGAAGCTCAGGGTGACCGCAAAGCCGCGCACCGAGCCGGAGCCGTATTTGTACAGGAACCAGCAGGTGATCAAGGTGGTCAGATTGGAGTCAAAAATACAGCTGAACACCCGGTCGTAGCCGGCCTTGACGGCATTGCCGATGCTCTTGCCCCGGTTCAGCTCTTCCCGGATGCGCTCAAAAATCAGCACGTTGGCGTCGACCGCCATGCCGATAGTCAGCACCATTCCGGCCAGGCCGGGCATGGTGATGGTGGCTTTGGTCAGGGCCATGGTGCCGAAAACCAGAACCGTGTTGATAATCAGAGCGCAGATTGCCAGCAGACCGGCGAACTTGTAATACCACAGCATGAAGACAATGACCAGAATCAGACCCAGCAGACCGGCCATGCCGCCGCTGCGGATGGAGTCCACCCCCAAGCTGGGCTCGGTGCCGAATTCGCTGGTGATATCGATATTGACCGGCAGATTGCCGGAGGCGATGACCCCTGACAAGCGTTTGGCTTCCTCAAAGGTGAAGGAGCCGCTGATTTCGGCCTGACCACCGGAGATGGCCTCGCGGATGTTCGGGGCGCTGTAGACTTTGTCGTCCAGCATGATGGCCAGGCGGCGGCCGACATTCTTGCCGGTCACATTGGCGAAGGCATTGGCGCCGCGGGTATTGAATTTCAGGCTGATGGACCAGTTGCCGAATTCGTTGACGTTGGGAATCGCCCGCACCACATCTTCGCCCAGAATGGGCTCGGGGGTCTTCAGCAGGAAGACGATTTCGGTCTGCACGTTGCCATTGCGTTCTTCCTCAATCTCCTTCATCAGCATTTCCACCGGCACCTTGAAGGTGCGGGGGTCCTTCTGGTATTCCTCCACCAGGCGGGCATTCTCGCTGTTCTCGGCCACGACATGGAATTGCAGGCGCGCACTTTGCTTAATGATGTTGCGGATGTCGGTCTTGTCAGCCTCGTCCACGCTGGGCATGCGGATCGATACCGAATCGGGGGTGATGGCTTTGATTTCCGGCTCGGTCACGCCAGTGTTGTCCAAACGGTTGCGCAGGATTTCCAGCACCCGGTCACGGATTACTTCGGCCTCCTCGTCCTTGGGCAAATCATCCTGATTGAAACCGACAATGAACTCAGTGCCGCCCTGCAGATCGAGCCCGAGTTTCAGTTTGCCCGCAGATTTAAGACGCACATAACGCAAGACGGCCTTGTTGGAGGCGTGGCCCTGAAAAGGAATTTTGATAAAATTTGAGAGGTTGATGCGGTATCCCAGTTCTCGGCCGGCGGCGGCGATCTCTACCGCTTTGTAGCCGGAGAGATTCGCATTCTCCTTCTGGAGGTTCTCGACGCGCTGCCACAGTTCCTGGTAGTCGGAGAAGTATTTGCGGGCCTCATTCTCGGGCAGTTTGCTCTCCGCCAGATATTCCGGCGAGGCGATCAGCTTCTGGTGCTCGGCCTGCAGGTCCAGGAACTCCTGACTCTCCTGGTCGCTGAGCGCCGCAAGCTTGGCCTGCAGGGCCTCTGCCTGGAGCACGGTGGGGACTTTCTCTGCGGCCCGGGCATGCTTGTCGACTTGCTTCGCGGCTAAAGCCTTGAATTCCGTCACGTAGTCACGGTCCGTGATCGGGAACATGGCGATGCCCCAGGCAATGATTACCAGAAAAATGACTGACCAGCGGATGAGCAACGATTTTTTCATCTGTTCTTTAACCTTGGAATTGATAAGAATAAGTAGTAAATCAGCCGGGTGGCAGTCAATAATCCCAACCGGGGAAATACTCCGTCGGGCTATTTCGTTTTAGCGGCTGGAGGCTCGGGGTCATGCTTGATGATTTCCGCTACCGCAGCCCGGATGAACTCAATCTCGACTTTGTCGGCCAAGGTGATATGCACCGTCTTTTCCGAAACCTTGCTGATGACCCCCAATGCCCCGCTGCTGGTCATAACCCGGTCGCCGACCTTAAGCTTGCTCAGCATCTCCTGCAGCTGTTTCTGTTTCTGCTGCTGCGGCCGGTAAAGCAGGAAATACATCAGCCCGAACAGGGGAATCAGGATGATTAAACCGGAAAAAGGACTACCGCCAGAGCCGCCGGCGGCTTGGCCTAAAAAAATAGCCTGGGTCAGAAAAAAATTCACTGCTTGCTCCGTAGAATAATAAACTTGCCCCGCTGGAAGACAGCGGATTGCTTCGAACTGTAAACCCTTCAATTTAATATTATTTTCCGGTTTTGCAAGTTTTTTGCTAATAATGCGGCAATTATTCGCCTCCGGGCCGTTGGGTTACTGGCTGCCTTTAGGCTCTCCCTGGGGCTGTACGCGGCCTGTCCGGACAGTGCGCAGGAAGACGTTTTTGTCTTGCATTTGCCATTTGTTAGATTATAGTTAGAAAATTACGCTCCA
Organism: Oligosphaeraceae bacterium; assembly: GCA_012515455.1. GTDB lineage: Bacteria > Verrucomicrobiota > Lentisphaeria > Oligosphaerales > Oligosphaeraceae > JAAZIZ01. The sequence continues at coordinate 24,623 of JAAYYJ010000293.1, read as the reverse complement.
GACCGCCGGCAGCCTTTATGCATGAACAACCACCCTTCAGCCGTCAGCCATACAGCCAGTCACGCCAACCGTTTTTCTGAGCTCAGTCAGACTCTGGTGCGCTGGTATCTGTGCCTGCTGATTTTTCTGCTGCCCCTCAAATTTGGCACCTTTATCGGTGGCGGCGAACAGCCGGACCTCCCCCTGGATGTCTGGGAATGGGCCCTTTTCACCTGCTGGCCGGCCTTCCTGCCGGGTGCGGCCGCTGGGGTTGCCCTGCTGCTGGCCTGTTGCCTGCGCCCGCTGCCCAGGCTCTCCGTGCGTTTGGCCATTCCCCTGTTGGCAGCCGTGCCGCTGCTGGCAGGGCTGGCTGGATTGAACCATACCACCGAGTGGGAATACGCTTTTAACTGGCTCCGGCATTTCTGGGGTGCGGCCTGTCTGGCATTGGCAGTGTACTGGGCTCAGGACAGTGACGAGAAGTTGCTGCCGGCCTTGCTGAACACCATAGCGCTCAGTACCCTGCTCTGCTGTCTGAAGGGCTGGCAACAGCATTTTGGGGGCCTGTCCGCCAATCGTCAGATGATGCTGGAGAACGCCCGCGAGACCGGTCAGGAACTGACTGCGCAAATCCAGGCCAAGCTGTCTCAGACCCGCGCTTACGGATATTTTGTGGACCCCAATATCTATGCCGCGCACCTGTTGCTGACCTGTCCGCTGCTGCTACTGGCCTTGCATAACTGGTCGCAGAGATTTGCGCTTCGCCGGTGGAGCAGGGTGGTTTTTCTCGGTGGCGGCGGGGTGCTGTTCCTGGGGGCGCTGCTGTGGAGCGGCAGCCGGGGGGCGCTGCTGGGCTTCGGAGGGGGCTTGGCGGTGTGCATCTGGCTGTGCCCTCTGCGTCTGTCCTGGCGTCTCGGCCTGCTCGGGGGCGGGGCAGCCCTGTCCCTGGCCCTGATGCTGGCAGTGACTTTGGCCACAGACCGGGACCTGCTTTCGGCCTCGGTTCGCTTGCAGTACTACCGCACGTCGGTGCAGATTTTCTCGCGCTATCCTGTCACCGGGGCCGGGCTGGGGGAATTTTTCCCTTGGCACATGCGCCTGAAGCCGCCACTGGCAGAAGAGGCCCGCGATCCGCACTCGATGCTCTTCGCCCTGCTGGGGCAGTGCGGGGTGCCGGGGCTGCTGGCGGCCTGCCTGCGCCTGGCCTTTCCGCTGGCGCTGGTCCTGGGCTTCTGGCGGCAGCATCAGCATCCTGACCGCCGTTTTGTGCTGGCGGCCGGTTCCGGCTGGTGCGCCTGGCTGCTGCACTCGCAATTCCAGTTCAACGATACCATCCCCGGCACGGTCTTTCTGGCTTCCTTTGTCGGGCTGTGGCTTTTTGCTCCCGCCCCGGAGCGGTCCCGGCTGGCGGGGGCGACCGGGCGCTGCGCAAATGTGCTCTGGCGCGGCGGCGGCATCCTGGCGGGGCTGCTCGCCGGTCTGGTGCTGCTGCGGGTCTCCGCCGAGCATGACCTGCAGCTGGTCGCAGCTCAAAAGGTCTCCAGTCTTTCCGCGGCTCTGTCGCGTCTGCGTTCGGTTGAAGAGCGCCTGCCTTACTCACCCACGCCCTGCCGCCTGCGCAGTGAGATTGCTCTGGCCAATGGCGATCTGGCGGCGGCTGACGCTTCGTGCCGGCTGCTGGTGCAGCGCACGCCGCACCGTTCGTCTTCGCACTGCCGTTTAGCCAAGGTGCAACTGCTGCGTGGGGACCTGGCCGGGGCAGGCGCCAGCCTGGAGCAGGCCCGGCTATGGTATCCTTACAATCCGCGTCTGTTTCCGCTGCTGGCCTACAGCCGTCTGGCCGCCGCGCCGCAGTTCGCTGCCCTGCCGCTCTGGCAGCAGCTGCGCTGCCGTCAAGTGCTGCTGGACGGGCAGGTCTCGTTGGAGCAGGACTCGGGCGGGCTGCGAGTGCTGCTGCAGGATTCTGCGGTGCCCCCGAGCAGGGTCCCCGAAGCTTTGCCGGACCTGCTCTCGTCGCTGAATTTGACTGCGCCGGATGGGTCGGCGCTGCGTTTTGTCCTGCCGTAGGGTTGCGAACAAGAGTACTGTTTGTCCCGGTTGTCGCGTGCGGTTTTTCGGATTATACTGAGGTCACACTATGAGCAATACCGTCCCTGCCGCCATGGCGGTCATTCTGTCCGGTCCCAGCGGCGTGGGCAAATCGACTGTGTGCAGGAATCTGTTTAATCAGCTGAGCAGTACCGGTTTTTCCGTGTCCTGTACCACCCGGGCGCCACGTCCCGGGGAGCAGCAGGGCGTGCATTACAACTTCGTCAGCCAGGAAGAATTTGCAGTCCGGCGGGATCAAGGTGAATTCCTGGAGTGGGCTGAGGTGCACGGGCAGTTTTACGGCACCCTGAAGAGTGAGGTTTTTCCCCGGCTCGCAGCGGGAACCAATGTCATCCTGGATATCGACGTCCAAGGCGCCCGGCAGATCCTCGGCAATATCGCCGGCAGCGCCTTAGTGCAACACTTCCTGACTGTATTCATGGCCCCGCCCTCGCTGAACGCCCTGGCAGAGCGTCTGCGCGGGCGCAGGACTGAGGACGCGGCGGCGATCCAGCGGCGGCTGGAAGCAGGATTGCAGGAGCTGCAGCACTGGCGGGAATACGATTATTTGCTGATTAATGACAATGCCGATGCGGCTGCTGCCGCCCTGGCGGCCATAATCACTGCGGCCAAATGCCGCACTACCATGCAGAACAAGGAGCCTTGGCTATGAACACAGAGCCGACGCAGGTACTGGTGCTGGGAGTTACCGGGTCGATTGCCGCCTACAAGGCTGCGGACTTGACCAGCAAACTAAGCCAGGCCGGCATCCCGGTGCAGGTGATTATGACCGAAAATGCCCGGAAGCTGGTCTGTGCCCAGACTTTCTTTACCCTCTCGCAGCGTCCGGTGCTGACCGACTTATGGACTCTGCCGGACTGGAAGCCTGGTCATATTGACCTGGCTGACCGGTCGGCGCTGCTGCTGATTGCGCCGGCCACGGCCAATATCCTGGCCAAGATGGCGCAGGGTATCGCTGATGATGTCCTCTCCACTTTTTATCTCTCGCATAGCGGTCCTGTGCTGGTGGCACCGGCCATGAATCCGCGCATGTGGAATCACCCTGCCACTCAGAGCAATTGCCGGATTCTGCAGGAACGCGGGGTGCAGTTCCTGGGACCGGTCAGCGGCAAAGTCGCCTGCGGACCGGAAGGCAAGGGCCGGATGATCGCGACCGAGGAAATTCTCGCTGCCGCCAAGGCCTGCTGGAACAGCCTCGGGCCGCACTGAGCCAGGACGGCCGGGGCGATGGATGGGGGGGGCTGGCCGAGGAAGAGAAAAAAACAGGGCGGGCAGACTGCTGTCGCTGAGTCTGCCCGCCCCTTGAGGTTATACTGGGGGGTAATTACTGTGCCGCGGGGGCATCAGGCGCCGCCGGAGCTGGCTGGGGGCGGTTCGGGCGTTCACGCCGGCTGGGGGGCTGAGGGCGGTTCCGAGGCATGATGCTTTGGCGGATCTTCTGCATGTCAATTTTTTCAACCTCTTCAGCACTGAGGCTGAAATCGCCGTCACTGTCGGCAGCCTGCAGCTGGCGGATCTGGAAGATGTTGGCGATCTCCGTGAATTCCTCCACCGTCTTCAGGTCTTTTTGCAGGGCGGCCTTCTCAGCGTCATTAAGGGTGCCGTCAGCATCAGCGTCGTATTTCTTGACCAGTTTGGCCGATACGTCACGCATCCGGTTCACAAAAAATTCCTTGTTGTCCCCACCGCCGCCACGGTTCATATTGCGCTCGCCGCCACGGTTGCGTTGCGGGCGGGCGACGGCCGGCTTAGCGGTTTCGGCCGGTTTGGCGGCTTCGGCCGGTTTGGCGGCGGGAGCGGCGGGAGCGGCTTCCTGGGCCATTACCGTACCCAGGGCGCTGATGGTCAGCAGAGTCAGGAGCTTTTTCATCATCGTGGTGTTCCTTTTAATTTATTCTGGCGAGAAAATTGGTTCGGCAGTTTGCCGCACACTGATAATATAACGAATTGCAGTATTGATTATTGCATTCGCAGCGACAAGGATTTTTGGGGTGCCGGCTTGCAAGCAGGTTTTTTGAGAGTAAACTAAAGGCCTGCAGAGGGTACTGCAGACGAAAAATTAATTCACACAGGAGCAGAAGATGTCTTCAGCAATGACTTATGCCGAGGTGGTCTCACAGGTCTGGAAATGCTGGTGCAGCCATAATTTTTCCCCTAACTACACCAGTGTGCTGACCTTGCACGGTATGGCCCGGCACAGCCGGCTCTGCGGCGATACAGCAGTGCTGGCACAGGTGCGCGAAATGCTGCAGCCCTGGATTTTGGGTGAGATCAAGACCTGCGGCGGGACTTTCGGCTACAATGTCTATCGCTTTGGCGGCAACGCCGCGGCCTGGTTGTGGCAGCAGGGCGAGCTTCCCGAAGCGGCCGGGACGCTGTGCGCGGCCGCGGGGATGCTCTGCCACGAGCATCCCCGCTCAGAAGACGGGCTGTTTCAGAAACATTTAGTGCCTTACAACAACTATGTCTGGATTGATACCGTGTTCGGAGTCTGTCCCTTCCTGCTCTGGGTCGGGAAGACTTCCGGCCAGGCTGAGTTCGTTGACGAGGCCTGTCGCCAGATGCTGGGGCATCACCGGCGCCTGTTTGACGCGAAGCTGGGCATTTATCACCAGGCCTTCAATGCCAACAACAGCGGCTGCCTGACCCCCGGGCACTGGGGCCGGGGCCAGGGCTGGGCTGTGTTCGCGCTGGCTGAGCTGGCTGATGATGTCCCGCCAGAGCATCCTGACTGCCAGCCGCTGCGCGCTCTTACCCAGGAGGTGCTGGCGAAAGTGCTGCCCTATCAGGATGACCAGGGGATGTGGCATCAGGCACTGGAAGACTTCGGCTCCTACCCCGAGACCTCGGGCACGGGGCTGATCCTGTATGCCTTGGGGCGGGGTTTGGCCAACGGCAGCCTGGACAGGGGGCTTTTCCTGCCCCACTACCTGCGCGGGTTGCGGGCGTTGCTCCGTTATGTGAGCTTGGACGGATCGGTCTTCAACTGCTGCATTGGCTGTCTGGCGCCCGGCTACAACGGGACCGTGGCAGATTACGCCCTGCATCCCTGGAAGCTGAATGATAACCATGCGTTCGGGCCGGTTCTCCACGCCTTCGGACAGGCGGCGGAGCTGGAGCGTAAGCAGATGCTTCCCGCCCTGGCCGACATTCTCCGGGGCTGAGTACTGAGGCCTTCCCTGCCGCGGGCGGCTCAGGGCAGGATGACGAAGGTGCCGTCCCGGAATTCCTGCAGGCTGATCAGCGTGCCGAAGAGCCTGCGCTCCTGCTCGTCCTTGCGGTTGAGGTTGTTGGCGACCAGGAAGCGCGGATTTTTGCCGGACAGCCGGGGTGGTGCGGCACAGAGTCCCTCACTGCAGTTCGGGCTGGGTAACTTGGTCCGGACCTGCAGGTCCGGGTCAGCCTGCACCAAGCGCGTCTGGCTGTAGTATCCCATCCAGAGCGAGCCCTGCTGGGCAGTCATGGTCTGGGCACCGTATTTGGTGTCCCCGATGGCTACCTCGTACTGCTGCAGGAAGTTGAAATCGCGGTCATATTTATGGACGTGGTTGATCGGGTGCGGCTCTCGTCCGAACGCGTCGTTGTCGAGATAGAAAAAGCCGTCCAGGTATGCGATGCAGCCCGGTTTGGGGGTGCGGGGCAGGGGGATGCTCTGGAGAATCTGCAGGTCCTTGTCCAGCACCACGGCGTAACCACCGTTGCGGGTTGTGCCCCGCAGCGCCTGGGCGACGTAGATTTTGTCCTCAACCAGGCAGAGATCCCCGGCGTGGCTGGGGATGGCGGTTTCAGCAATCAGCCGGCCCTGGTAATCGACCTTGATGATGGCGCTGGTAAAGGAAATGTAGAGGAATTCGTCATCGCAGCAGAGGCCCTGGCAATGGCCGGGGAAACGCGGCTCAATGCGCACCGGGGTGAAATTCACCTCCTGGGCGCATAGCCTGCTGCTGGCGAAGATGGCGAAGGCGGCGGCGAGCAACAATGGCGGCATTTTCATTCCAGACTCCTGTGGGGGTTGGTACCGTACTGGGACGGCGGCTTTTTATGACTGCTCTGCGGAGGCTTCGGCCAGGATGCGCCGGTAAGTGGCGCTCATGCTGCCGCAGTCGCTGGTGATGGCCATCCAGTGCAGACCGCGTTTCTTCCAAGTGGAATAGGGCGCTGAAGCGGTACCGAGGATGAGACCGGCCTGCAGCGTCTTGCGGCAGATTTCCTCTATCACCGTCACCACCTCCGGGTCGTCACACTGGTTAAGCTTACCCATGGAACCGGAGAGGTCGCAGGGGCCGATGCAGATGCTGTCAATGCCCGGGACCTGCAAAATCGCATCCAGGTTCCTGACCGCGTCGATATGCTCGATCTGGATGATGACCATCGGTTCGGCATCCGCATGGCGCAGGTATTCGGCGAAGGGCATCTGCCCGTAACGGTTGGCGCGGCGGACGCCGCAGCCGCGCCGGCCCCGGGGCGGGTATTTACAGGCCGCGACCGCTTCTGCGGCTTCCGCAGCCGTGCAGACCATGGGGATGATGATTCCGGCGGGAGCCAGATCGAGCACCGGTTTGATGATCGCGAAGTCGTTCCAGGCGACGCGCACCAGCGGAGCGCAGTCGGTTCCGCGCAGGGCCATGATATGCCCCTGGATGTTCTCCAGGGAGAACGGCGCGTGTTCCGCGTCGATCCAGGTGAAATCCAGGCCGCAGTCGCCGGCCAGCTCGCTGACCACCGGATCAGACAGGGTGATGACGCTGCCCAGGCACAGGCGACCAGCCGCAATCTTGGCGGTGAATTTTTCCAGGTTGTTAATTTCCATCTCGTGTATCCTTTGTTGTTTGGCCGACAGCTGCCGCCTCAGTCAGGCATCTGGAGCAGGGCCTTTTGCGGTAATATATATTCGCAAGGGACAATAAGCCAGCGCCTCAGTCAATCAGACCGGTGCAGAAGGAATCCTGCCGCTTCCGGTGCAGGGACCCTTTTCCTCTCAGCCAGGTAATGCTGCAATATTGTGCCGGCGCCAGGGCGCTGCAGTAAGTTGACCGATAATCCCCAGGGACATGGCTGCGGGGCATTGTTATTGCCGGAACTGCGGTTATATTTGCAGCAGGACCGGAGTTTGCCCGGACTGCTGCAGGCGTTGCTGACCCCCGGCCGCTTTTTCTCATGAACACAGCCGCAAGCAATCACATTCTCCATCTCGATCTGGATGCATTCTTCGCTTCGGTGGAGCAGCTGGATCACCCCGAATGGCGGGGCCGGCCGGTGATCGTCGGGGCGGCTCCCGATCAGCGGGGCGTGGTATCCACCTGCTCATATGAAGCGCGCCGTTTCGGGGTCCATTCGGCCATGCCGTCAAGGACCGCGTTCCGCCTCTGCCCCCAGGGCATTTTTGTTCCCGGACGCTATGAGCGCTACGCCGAGCTCTCGGCCCAGGTCATGGGGGTATTGCGGGCATTCACCCCATGCGTGCAGCCGGCCTCGATTGACGAAGCCTTCCTGGACCTATCCCATGTCCATGGCCTGCCTGCGGACCCAGTCGAGACAGCGCGGCAGCTGAAGGAGCGGATCAGGGCGACCACCGGACTAACCGCCTCCGTCGGCGTGGCTTCGAATATGTTCCTGGCCAAGCTGGCCAGTGATTTGCATAAGCCGGACGGCCTCACGGTGGTGCCGGTGGACCCGGCCGAGGTGCAGGCCTTTCTGGCCCCGCTGCCGGTGGGTAAAATCTGGGGCGTCGGGCCGAAGACAGCACAAGTGCTGGCGAAATACTCTTTGCGCCGGATTGGCGACCTGCAGAAAACCAGCGTCGAAGCCCTGAGGCGGATGCTGGGGAATACCTCAGGAGAGCAGATCAAGGCCCTGGCGCACGGCTGGGACAACCGTGCGGTGCAGCCGGAGGAAGCGCAGGAGAAATCTATCTCCCACGAGGAGACTTTCCCAGTCGATTGCCGGGACCCTGAACAGGTCCGCATGGCCTTGTGGAGACTGGCCGAGGTCGTGGGGCAACGCCTGCGCCAGGCCGGACTGCTGGCCGGGACCGCAACGGTAAAACTGCGGTATCAGGATTTTCGCACCGTGAGCCGACAGATGCCGATCCGGCCCCGCAGTCAGGCGGACCGGGTGCTGCTGCATTGTGCCGGAGCACTGTGGTCGCAGTTCAGTCCCGGGGAGCCGGTCCGACTGGTTGGGTTTGGTGTCAGCGCACTCTGTGCCCCGGGGCAGGAGCCTGTGCCGGGGCCGCAGCAACAGTTGTTGTTCGCAGATGAGCCCGGCGTGGCCATGCCCGCTCAGGAGCAGCGGCGCAACGCCTGTCTCGATCAGGCGGTGGATCGTCTGCGCCAGCAGCTCGGAGCGGATGCGTTGCGGCGCGGCTGGTGGCCACCGGCGCAAGAACCAGGCAAGCATGAAGTGGCCGGTCCGGATGGACCGCAAAAATAATGGTCAGGAGCGGATAGAATGGCAAAAATACGTTTTGTGGGTCAAGGTTTGTGCTGCAGCTTGGGGCGCAATCCCGAGGAGGTATACCAGCGCATGTGTGCCGGGCAGGACGCCTTCCGCCCGATATGGAGATTTCCCGCGGCCCCTTATCAGCAGCAAAAGGCGGGGATGCTGTCCGAAGTCGAGGATGAGTTTCTGCGCAATGCTTATCCCGAGGATGAGCTAGCCGGCGCACTGGCTAAGCAGGCCGGCCGGCAGGCCCTGGGATTGCCGGAGGGGGCTCCGGCCCGGCCGGACAGCGCCCTGGCATTGGTGCTGGCCAGCAATTTTGGAGCCTGGGAGACCCAGGAGTGGCTCTGGCGGGAGAAGCAGGACCTCGGGGCGGTCTCACTGGCTTCACAGCAGCACTGGGAGGATTTCCTGCCGGGATTGGCCCGCTCGCTGGGCTGTGCCGGCGGCTGTCAGCAGCTGTCCTTCTCCTGCGCCTCAGGGACCGCGGCTTTGGCCGCCGGCTGGGATATCCTCCGCACTGGCCGGGCGGCGCGGGTGCTGGTCATCGCCTTCGACATCCTGAGTGAGTTCTGCTGGTGCGGCCTGCACAACTTGCGCACCATAACCAGTGATACCATGCGTCCCTTCGACCGGCGGCGCTCGGGCACCATCTTCAGTGAAGGAGCGGCGGCGGTGCTGCTGGAGCGTGAGGACGACCGGGCTGCGTCGGCTGCCCCGGCGCAGTACTTGCTCGGTGCGGCCACCAACAACAACGCCTTCCATCTTACTGCCCCCAGGCCCGAAGCCGAGGGCTCGCGGGAAGTCATGCACGAGGCTCTGCGGCAGTCTGGCCTGGACGCGGCTGACATTGAGCATGTCTGCGCCCACGCCACCAGCACCGTCGCGAATGACAAGACCGAAGCGGCCGCACTGCGGAACATCTTCGGAGAGCGCCTGTCCGGGCTGACCGTCGCGGCCCACAAATCCCAGCTCGGGCATCTGCTAGGCGCAGCCGGTCTGGCGGAGGCCGTCATCACCTTGCTGGCGATGCGCCATGGTATTATTCCGCCCACCCTGAATCTGCAGGAAATCGACCCCGATTGCGCCTTCCTGGACAGTCTGGCCGGCCAGCCCCGCTGCAAGGAATTCTCCACCGCACTGGTGAATTCCGCTGGCATCGGCGGCAACAACGCAGCGGTGATCCTGGCGCAGACCCGGGCGTGAAAAATATCCTCCGGGGACAGCGGCGGCGACCGAGCCGCGCCTGCAATTGCTGCCGCTGGGGCGCCAATCAACCGCCCACGGCGGCTCTGCCGCCGCCAGTCCTGTTGACCCATTGCGGCGCCATTTGTGCCACCGGCGGCCCTGGCGCCGCCAGTCCTGTTATCCCGTTGCGGCCCCATCTGTGCCACCGGCGTCCCTGGCGCCACCAGTCCTGTTAACCCGTTGCGGCTCCATCTGTGCCACCGGCGGCCCTGCCGCCGCCAGTCCTGTTGACCCATTGCGGCGCCATTTGTGCCACCGGCGGCCCTGGCGCCGCCAGTCCTGTTATCCCGTTGCGGCGCCATTTGTGCCACCGGCGGCCCTGGCGCCGCCAGTCCTGTTATCCCGTTGCGGCCCCATCTGTACCACCGGCGGCCCTGGCGCCGCCAGTCCTGTTATCCCGCCGCGGCCCCATCTGTACCACCGGCGGCCCTGGCGCCGCCAGTCCTGTTATCCCGCTGCGGCCCCATCTGTGCCACCGGCGACCCTGCCGCCGCCAGTCCTGTTGGCCGCTGCGGCCCCATCTGTGCCACCGGCGGCCCTGCCACCGCCAGTCCTGTTGACCCGCTGCAGCCCCATCTGTACCACTTGGCCGGGGCACCCCCCTGTCCCTGGGGACTCGCCATGTCGGGGACTCGCTCCTGGCAGAAAATGGGTTGTTTCCGCGTGGTCCCGGCCCTGATTTGCATCTCGCGCGCGCGTCAATATTAGGGCTGGAGGCCCCCCTCGGTAGGGTGGGCTGAGAGCCCACCGAGTTGATGCGGACAAAATGTAGCTGTTTTTGGGGGTCCGACAAGGGCCGAAACGCATTTTACCCATAACTCTTTGAATTTCCATCCTTTGACCAATAAAGGACAAGGAATCCCGGGCATGTCCTGCCCGCGGGCGTTGTATTGGCTATAATCAGGCAATAATTGATTCCCTAGCGAGATAATTTGTTTTTCTTTCTTGACATTTTCCGCCATGATGATTATACTATGTCCGTTGGTGTTTTTTGTCTCCTGCCGCAACGGTGTTCACGCTGGAGATGGTGGCAGAAAAGGCGAAAAATGCTTTGTTGGCGATAAATTTCGCTGTGCGGGGTTGTTGTTAGCGAAAGACGAGCTACATTATATGTGCTGACAGAGTTGGTGCATAGAGTTGGCCCTGTCTGTCTGGCAATTTGAGAAAGAAGTCGGGGCGTGGCTCAGCCTGGCTAGAGCGCTGCGTTCGGGACGCAGAGGTCGGAGGTTCAAATCCTCTCGCCCCGACCAATCTCTATCGTTATTCAGTACTCGCACAGAGTTGTTTGTCGATGCGTAGCATTTTTTCTGCCGGCTCAGTATTGGCATAATGCAAAGGACGCATAGATGGGCAATAAGATATTGACAGCGGGAAAGTCCTCCAGGCGGTGGTCTTTTTTCTTGGTGCTGATGTTGTTCTGCAGCAGCCTGCTCTTGGCCATCGATGAATTCGAACTGGATTTGACTTTCCTGCAGGAGCTCAGCCGCATTGAATTCAATGACTACGCTGAGATGCAGCTCGGGCAGATGCAGAAAAAATATCCCGAGCAGAAAGACCTGATCAATCTGGAGAAGGCCCGTATTTTCTATACCGTCGGACGCAGTAAAGACGCCGATACCGCCTTGAAGGCTATTCCCAAGAACTCCCCCTTGGCGGGCGAAGTGCTGCTGTTGCAGGCGCAGGTTTTTGCCGCCCGCAAGCAATGGCCTGAGGCAGCCAAGGTCTATAAAGAATATTTTGCCAAAAATCAGCAGCCGGCTTCGAACAAGAAATCCGACGCCAACAAATTCAAACAGGCGGTGATGATCTACAACTACGTCCTGAAATCGATGAACAAGCCGGCCGAGGCGGCCAAGGTTCTGGAGTTGCTGGCCAACATCAAGGGCGCGGTCGATGAACGGCAGATGGAATTTCTGAAGCTTCAGACCGCCATTGACAACGAGGAGAATAAGCTGAAGTCCAGCGGCAAGATTGATGACAAGGCCCTGGCTGCAGCCATCAAAGGTTTGGAGAACCTGCAGTTTATCCGTGACGGGGTGGCTGCTGCTGGTGCGGTGCAGCTGGCGCGGTCATACATTATCCGCGGGCGGGGCAAGCTTCTGCCGCTGCTGCCTAAAGAAAAGGAAAAAGCCAAGGATATTGGCAAAATCGATGATTTTGCCAATGCCGTCAAAGCCATTGATATGATCACCCCGCGTCTGGAGGAGCTGGCCAAGATGCAGGGGCTGGAGAATTCCCCCAAGTCGCCACTGGTCGAAGCAATGTACTACAAGGCTATTGCTTTCGCCAGTCACGCCGTGACAACTTATGCCAAGGGCGAGACAGACAAGGCCAAGGTGCAAATCCGGGGCGCAGCCAAATATCTGGAAAAACTGCTCGACGAGTATCCCGACAGCGCCTTCCAGAATCAGGCCATCACCGAACACGATGCCTGCAGCAAGTTCTCGGAAGCAAAATTCGGCGAGAAGCTGGAGCTCAAACAAAGCGGCTCAGCCGCGATTGTTTCGGCCAGCTTGGAAAAGGCGGATGCTTTCCTGCAGCAGAAGAACTATCAGAGTGCATTCCAGCCTTGCCTGGAGGCACTGCGGCTGGGACGTACCGGCAAACGTGTCCCGGAGGTGGGGTTGCGCCTGGTGATGTGCCTGGCGGAGATGGATGACCTCAATGGCGCTGATGCGCTCCTGGATTATTTGAGCGCGGTCGCCCCCCGCGCAGAAGGCACCGCTGATGCCGCCCTGCGTTTCGGAGTGATGCTTTGGACCAAGGCCCAGAACGAGAAGAAGCCCTCCCTGAAAACCGAATACGAGGGCCGGGCTCTGTCCGCTTTCGATAAATTTGTCGATGCCGCCCCGTCCCACCCCAAGGCTTCGGAAATTGCCTTCACGGTGGCGGAGAATGCGTTCGCGCAGGCGAGTCGTCTGGCTGAGCGGGCCAACCAGGCTGCTAACGCCAGCGACAAAGCCAAGGCCCACGAAGAGGCCCAGGCGGCATTCCGGTCGGCGATACCCAAATATCAGCGCATGGTCGAAGTCTTCGGGACTTTCCCGACGGGTGTGCGTTCACAGTATAAGCTGGCCTGGTGCTATGATTCGGTCGGGGAACGGGAGAAGGCCATAGAGTACTTCCTGAACTATTTCGAGAGCGAATCGAATCCGCGTTACGCCAACGACCGCCTGCAGGCGAAATTCCAGGGTGCCTATTTGCTGATTTACAGCGATCATCCTCTGGATGCGGTGGGGCATTTCGAGCAGCTGCAGAAAGTCCTCAGCGACAAAGACAGCGGTTTTGATCTGAAAAGCGAGGTCGCGGGCCGGTTGCGTGAGGACTGCCTGTCCTTCCTGCCCTGGGCTTACGATTTGGCAGCGGAGAGATACCGCCCGGAAATGACGGTCGCCAAAAATCGCAGGAAGGTCCTGCAGGATCGCATCAAGGCCTTCGAAGAGACCATCGCCCAGGGACAGGCCGAGCAGGAACAGGCAAAGCTGAGTCTAAACAGCCTGGACGAGAATCTCGCGGCCTTGCAGAATTCCTATGCCGAGATGCTGCTGGATTTTACTGCCCTGGCTACGCAGCAGATTGAGGCGGTGTCGGAAGATATGGCTAAGATGAGCGAGGCGGAGAAGCAGGTCCACCGGCAAACCTTGCAGAGCAGCATCATCAAGCGCATTGCCGACTTGGAGGTGCAGAAAAAAAATGAGCTAGTCGGCAACAACCTGACCCAGGAGAAGCGGGCTGCGGATGCGGTGCAGGAGAAAGCGAAGATTGAGAAACGCCTGGCCCGGCTGAATGACGAAGCCAAAGAAATCAGCGAACGCATCGCCGAGCTTAAGAAGCGCGGTCAGGAGTCCGCAGCCCAGGCCGTGGCTTTGCGCAAGGCTCAGGAAGATGCCGACAAGGCTTTGACTCTCGCGGACTCAGAACGCCAGGCCGCGCAGGAGTTGAAGTCACAGATGGAGAGCCGGGTCGATGATGCCAAGGGCAAGGAGAAGGAAAACCTGCAGAAGGAACTCGACCAGCTGGCCGAAGCGGCGACGAAGATGAATGAGCTCTTCCAGGCCGCGTTTGTGCGCCAGAAGGAGGCCAGCAGCGAGCAGACCCAGGCGGAAATCCGCAACCTCGAGCGGGCGGTGGTTGAGCTGGCCGAGGACGTTACTGCCGCCGAGGCCGAGGCCTTGCGGGTGAAAAATGATCTCGCGCTGGCCAAAATCGAGGCGCAGATTGTAGAGGCGGAGCAGCTCGCCGCCGGCAAAACTCTGTCCCTGAACCGCGTCTATGGCGGGATTTTGGAAAAAGCGGTTGCGGAGCGTAAGACGTCCCAGGACGAACTAAAGCGCGCAATTGAAGCTGCTTTCCAAGCTGAGGACGCGCGCAAGAAACTGCTGAGCGAGAAGATTGCAGTGCGCGGCGAATATCTCGCCCAGCGGGCAGAAAACAGCCGTGCCGGCATAGCCGCCGCCAGCAAGATTCTGGAGGAAGTCACGGCCGGCAATGAACCGACCAAAAAAGAGTTCGACAGCCTGAAGAGCAAGGCGGTGGAAGGGTTTGGGAAATTTCTGCAGCAGCATCCCTCTTCCAAGGCGCCGGAGAACATGTCTCGCTTAGGTTCGATTTATTTGTTTGATATCGAGGATCCGGTTAAGGCCTCTGATGTCCTGCGTCGTTTGGCGGCGGAATTCCCGAAAGACCCCGCGACCCAGAAAGCCCTGTTTATGCTGGGGCGGGCCCAAGCCGAGAACGGCAATCTGGAAGAGGCTGCCAAAGCGTTTGAGAAACTGCTGGGCAAGCCGGAGGAGATTGCCCTGGCGAACTTGTATTATGTCTCGGATATCTGCCTTAAAGCCGGTCTGCCCATCCCCGCCAGCGTAGCCAACCGGGAAATTCTGAAGCGTGCTGATGACCCGAAGCATCCCGATGCTCCTGCCATCACCCGCGGGCAGAAGGAGCGCGCCAGCTTCGCCCTGGGGCAAAGCCTGGCCAGCAACAAACGCTATGCCGAGGCCATTAAAATTCTGGAGGGCATCCTGGCCGCGAATGAACGCAGTAATTTCTTTTTCGAGATCAAATTCATTCTGGCTGAAGCCAAAGCGAACATCGATCCGCCGGACTGGGCGGGCCTGGAGCAGGACCTCTATGACGTGATGATGTTCGCCACCTCGCCCCTGATGCGCAACCAGGCTTCCTGTCTCTATGCTGATGCGATTCTGAAGAGCAATGACCCGAGCAAGCGCAATGCTGCTCTGTCCAACTATCAGATTGTCCTGCTGGCTGACCCGAAGATTCCGGAGAACCGGGAGTTAATCGAACGGGCACTGGTGGGCAGCGCGAAGCTGTACTCATTGGCGGGCGAGCAGGAGAAGGTCAACGAGATGGTCAAACGTTACAAAACGCTGTTCAGTGGCGGGAAATACCTGGCGGAAATCAGCCGCCTGGCGAACTGAGTCGGTGCCCCTTGCCGGCAGGTGGAAAACAGCAGCAATTCAGAAAATATATAAGGCAAATGCGGAGGTAAATGCGCTATGGCGAATTGTAAACGGTATATGCTCAGTCTGTTGTTGCTGGCGGTAATCGGTGCGCCAGGCTTGGCCCAGGCACAAGGCAAGCAGGACTGCTACGTCATCACCAGTGACAACCGCAAAATCAGCGGCCGGGCCCTGAAGGCCGATGACCAGGGCAATCTGGTTCTGGATGTGGACGGCAAGCTCAAGATGCCGTTCCGAGCCGGGCAGTACAAGATGGGCTTTGTCAGCAAGCCGAAGGAGGTCGCGGCCCTGGAACAGCTGTTCGCCGAGAAGAAATACGACCAGGTCATCAGTCAGGCGGATGGCGTGTTTGCGAAGTACAAATACCTGGGCTGGAGCAATGTGATTGCCTCTATGCACGCTGATGCGCTGCTGACCGGCAACAAGGTCGCCGAGGCCAAGCGGGTGCTGGTTGCGGCCAACCGTCTGGCGGGAGAGCAGCGTGAACTGCTCGAAGCCTCAATGGTCAAGATCTACATCGCCGATAAGGATTACGACAAGGCGGACAGCGTGCTGAAACGCCAGATGGTCAGCGCCGATGAGGCTAAAGCCGCGCAGGCCTTCTGTCTGTTCGGGGAAATGGCCGAGGCCAAAGGTGACAAGAAACAGGCTGTGCTGGAATATCTGAAGGTGCTGATGCTGTTTGAGAACAACAAGAAGGTCGATGAGGTCAGAAGTATGGCCAAATCCAGGGCTACTAAACTGATGCGGGAGCTGAACGACCCGCGCGTGGATAAAATCGCCGCCTACCAATAACAAATCACTGATTGTTTATTTTCTGCCCATTTATGACCTTAAGGAGAGAATCGATGAAAGCGTTGTCTGCAAAAATCGCCGTGCTGAGTTTTTTTGTCCTGCAGCTCGGAGTGATGGCTCAGGAAGCTGCCGCTGCTGCGGCTGAGGCGGAGGCCGCACCTGCCGGCAGCGGCATGTGGAATATCCTCTATGGCGGCAGCATCATCAATCTGATTATCTGGATCGGTATCTTTGCCACTTCCTTCGCGATGCTGTGGTTCGCCATCGATGGCTTCATGGTCGTGCGCCGAGACAAGCTGATTCCGGCACTGCTGGTGGATGGAGTGCGCCAGGCTTTGGCCAATGGCGACCTCGAGACTGCCATTGCCACCTGCCAGGCCAATCCCGGCTCGTTGTCGAACATCCTCAAGGAAGCCTTCGACAATATCTATGACGGCTACGATGTGGTGCAGCAGGCGGTCTCCTCCCGTACTGATTTGGAGACCGAGAAGCTGATGCAGCGGGTGGGCCTGCTGAACATCTGCGGGCAGATTGCGCCTATGCTGGGCCTGATGGGCACCGTGGTCGGCATGGTACTGGCCTTTGCCGGTCTGGCCAGCGCCACCGGCGCAGCCAAAGCCCGGGTGTTGGCCAACTCTATCTCCACCGCGCTCTGGACTACTTGCGTGGGGCTGCTGATTTCCGTCCCCGCCCTGCTGTTCTATACTTATTTCCGCAACAACGCCACACGCTTGATTCTGGAATCGGAAGCCACGGTGCTGGAATTGATCAAGCCCTTGCGCAAAGCCGAAGTGGAAGAATAAGGGCGCAGTCCGGATTGGGACGGGCAGTGTTTTCCGGCCATCTAAATAAAGGGTACAGATATGCGCAATCGAGGCGGCGACGATCTGGAGACGCCAATCACCTCCATGATTGATATCGTTTTTCTCCTGATCATATTCTTCGTGGTGACCGCTGCGGTTGACAAGGATATGGTCGATGAGAGCATTATCCTCGCTGAGGCCAAGAAGTCTCCGGCGGTTGAAACCAATGACCCCCGCATGGTCACCATCAATGTCAATCAGCGCGGGCAGATCAATATCGCCTTGCAGCCGGTTACTTTGAACCAGCTGGAGCAGATGCTCCTGGCCTTGAAAATCCAGGCCGGAGACTCACTGCCTCTACTGATCCGCTGTGATGGGAACACGAAATTTGATTACATCGACCGGGTGATGCAGCGTGCTGCCAGAGTCGGTTTGTACCGGGTCAGAATTGCCGCCATGGTAGAGGGTTGAGGCAGCGCAAGGGGAGCGACAAATGCGGAAAAAGTACGATGACAAGCTAGCGGTGCCGATGTCGTCCATGATCGACGTGGTATTCCTGCTGCTGATTTATTTTATCATCACCCAGAAGGAAGAGATTTCCGAGGCTCATCTGGCGATCAATCTGCCGACACCGGGCAGTGCCAAAGCCAGCGAGAGCAAACCGCAGCTGCTGGAAGTCGAGGTCTATGACGGGCAGTATTCCCTGCGCGGGACCAGTGTGTCCCTGGCCACTCTGGAGACCACCCTGAATTCTTTCCGGGACCCGGATTTGACGGTGATCATCAAGGTCAGCATCAGTGCCAAAGCCCAGGATTTGGTGAATGTACTGGACCTCTGCCAGGGGGCTGGTCTGACCAAGCTGAATGTGGTGACTCTGCGCTGATCCTGCCTTGCCGGGGAAGCACGCTACTCTGTTCTCGCCCTGCTGTTGAGGTGACAGATGGAAGAATACAACCAACAAAGCCCGATTCAGGCGTTTGATGCCGATGCCATCCTGGCAGAGTACCAGCACCGGAAAATGCTCGAGAGCATGATCGGTCCGGTGATTTCCCTGGTGGTGCATATCCTGCTGATGGGCTCGGTAATTCTGTTCTATGAGCCCGAAGCGACAGCCACCCGGGCCTCCATTGAGCTGGAAATGAAGGAACTGGAGGTCAAGGAGCTGGACCAGAAGGAGCTCGAGAAGCTCGAGAAGCTCGAAGAGGTCGCGGAGGAAGTGGTGCCCACGGTGGAACGGCCGGATATCGTCAGCGATGCGCAGGTCACCGACGTGGCCTCGGTAGATGATTTCAGCGACAAGATGGCCTCCACTGACGACGCCATGAATTTTTCCGATGTGCTGGATATCCGGGCCAATGATTCACCCCTGAAGTTGTCTTCTCTGTATGGCGGGCGCACCAACGAGGGGAGGACCCAGCAGCGGCGCAAATTCGGCGGCAATGACGCAACCGAGCGGGCAGTGGTGAAGGCCTTGCAATGGCTGAAGAAGACGCAGAACAGTGATGGCTCCTGGGGGCCCAGCTCGCGTCCGGCCATGGCTGGTCTCTGTCTGCTGGCTTATCTGGCCCATGGTGAGACGCCGACCAGCGAAGAATATGGGCAGACGGTTCAGAATGCCATGCAGTACCTGATTCGGCACGTCGAGAGTCTGCCTGAGACAACGGGTGGGAAGCCCAAGATTGAGCCATACACCAACGGCATTGTGGCGTATGCCCTTTCGGAAGCGTACGGCATGACCAAACTGCCGAATCTGAAGCCTGCCATGGACAAGGCGTTGTTTCTGGTGGTTGACGGCCAGCAGAAGAGCGGCGGTTACGATTACAGTTATGCCAAGGCCGAGCGCTGGGATTTGTCGGTCGCGGGCTGGCAGTTCCAGGCCATGAAGGCCGGTTTTGTCTCGGGCGCCAGTGTCGCTGATTTAGACAAAGCCATCGACAGGGCGATCAGCTTCATCAAACAAGTCGCCTATTCCAAGACTAACGCCACCAAGCCCATGGGCTATGCTTCCCCTGGCGGCGGCAGCTGGGGCATGCAGGGCGCGGGCACCCTTTGTCTGCAGCTGTTGGGCGAGGGCGGCTGCAAGGAAGCCAAGACGGTCTCCAAGCTGATCGTGGAAACGCATCTGCCCACCATCATCTGGTCAAATCCCAAACTGCTGATCAGCGGTGCACATTCCAATCCGATGTATCACTGGTATTACGAAACCCAGGTGATGTTCCATACTGGTCAGTCCTCGTGGCGCAAGTGGAACGAGAAATTTGCGCCGATGGTGGTCAGCAATCAGAAAGAAGAAGGTTATTGGGAATGTCCGCCTGGTCTGAAGCCTGACCCCAAGACCGGCAAGGTCGGCAATCCCGGAGCCTATGACCGCTGGTATACCACTGCCCTCTGCTGTCTGAGCCTGCAGGTCTATTATCGTTATCTGCCCACTTACAAGATGCCCAAGAACATGGCCAAAGAGGAGAAAACCGCCCTGGATTCCCTGGACGAGGAACTCGGCTTGGCGTTGTAAGCGGGGCAAGGGCATAATCCCAGGCCGCAGATCAAGACCAAACGCTGTTTTGCGGCTGACTGCAGTAGCAAGGGTGACCGCATTTATCGGTAAGCTGGTGATTGCCTCCGCTGCTGAGGTTGAGTATGGTCAATCTGCGGTGCAGAGAATGCACGCCTGCCGGTGCTTAGGTACTGTAGGCCGATATCCGACCAACTGGTCCCCACCCCGTCCTTGGGGGACGTCTGCCTTACTGTGCACCGCTATGATTTGCGCTGTCCGATGATTCCGTCGACCGTTCAGGCCGGGAAGACGGTGCTGCAGAACTACCGCTGTCAGAGCGACGACTTGGCCTGACCGCGGTGCATTATGGCTCCTGCAGCAATTCCTCTAGGATCGGGTTAGCGCCGGCGCCGGCGGTGCGGGCACGCTGATAGAGTTGCTTGGCTTCTGCCGTCCGGGGCGGCTTGGCGGTGGCCATGATCATGGCCAGCGCCGTCAGGGCCGGCTGGTAATCAGCGTCCGCGGCCAGGGCCTGCCGCAAATAGTTCTCGGCTGCCTGCGGCATTTCGGCGGCGGCGTAGGCCATTCCCAGTGCGGCTTTGGCTTGGACGTTTTCGGGCTGGAGGAGCGCGCACCAGCTCAGGAATGTGATGGCGTAGGCCGGCTGATTAGCCTGCAGGCAGGATTCTCCCAAGCTGAGGAGAGTATTGAAGTCTCCGGCCGCCTGGTTGAGATAATTATTGAGGGCCAGTCCGGCCTGGGTCGGTTCGCCGGCCTGCTGCAGCAGTACCGGAATGCGGGCTAGAGTCTGGACGTGACCAGGGCGGGCGCTGGCAATGCGTTGCCAGAGTTTGGCTGCTGCGGACCATTCCCCGCTTTGTTCCAAACTGATGGCCTTCTGAATAAAATCCGCCAGGGCTTGGTTTTCCTTCTCGCGCCGCAGTTCTGCCGCCTTCACCTGTTCGAGCTCGTTGCGTAAGCCCTGGAGCTGCCCTTGCAGGTCTTTGAGCTGCTGCTGCGCGGCCGACCATTGTTCCTGGACCAGACGGCTGGATTCGGCCTTGGCGGCGGCGACTTGCTGGGCCGCAGCCTGCTGTGCGGCGGCGACCTGTTGTGCGGCAGCCTGTTGCGCTGCGGCAATTTTGTCCCCGGAGAGGTCGGGCTGAGGCGTGCGGCGCAGTTCTGTCAGTGCGGTCTTGGCCCCGCTGAGTTCCTGGGTCAGGGTATGGACCTTGCTGCTCTGTTCGTGCAGTTCAAGCACGGCTTTTTGCCGGAAACTCTCCAGTTCCTGGTTTTGGGCTTTGAGGGCGGTGATTTCCTGCTGCAGCTTGTCCATGCCGGCGGCAGTGCGCCGCCAGGCCTGCGCCTGCAATTCAGTCTGTTCCAGCTTGGCCTTGAGCTCCTGCAGGCTGGTCTTGAGATCGCTGTTCTCGGCCTGGTACTGCTGTTTTTCCGCATTCAGGCGAGTCAAGAAATCCATCTGGGCGGGCAGCGGCACTGGCGAGTCCGGGGCAGAGCTGACCGGTGATGCCTGGCTCAGGGGGTGAGCCAGGCGCAGGCGCTCCCGGGCGGAGCGCAGAAATTTCTCCAGCTCCTCCCGGGGCATGGCTGCGATCGCGCCCTGCTCCCGGCCTTCCAGCGCTAGAATCTTCTGGCGGCAGTTCTCCATCCGAAAAGCGAGCATGCCCGGGTTCCAGCGCGGGTGTTCCTTCTGGAGCCGCGACAGGGTTTCCCAGGACTGGCGCAATAAATCCAGCGCGCCTAAGACATCTCCGGCGCTGCTCTGCTGCTCGGCTTTCTCAATCAGAAGATAGGCGCTCAGCCATGCCTGCCGGATTTCCGCCGGGATATCCTCAAACTGCGCAGGGAGGCGCAGGGGGCAAAGGATGAGTACCAACGACAGGAAAATTAGCGGGGATTTTGCAATGCACATAGAAATTACTGCTTTGAGAGGTTATCTTAACCAATTGCCCGGTTGGATGCAAATCTGGCATTACTGCTAATAAGTTAATGCGATTAATCGAGATGGCAAAGGCCGGAGTGCAAATATTGGAGAAAAAATGCAAGAATCAGAAATCTTAAAGCAGTTCGCCGATACCGGTGCGTTGTTGCGCGGGCATTTCCTGTTGCGCAGCGGTTTGCACAGCGATCAGTATTTTCAGGGCGCGCTGGTGCTGCAGCACACCCTGATTGCTGCCAGACTCTGCCAGGCTTTGGCGGAGTCATGGCGGAATCAGGGCATTGAGACCGTGATATCGCCGGCCATTGGCGGCATTATTGTGGGGCAGGAGGTCGGACGGGCTCTGGGCGTGAAAGCGATCTTTGCCGAAAAAGACGAGGCCTCGAATCTGCTGCTGCGGCGCGGTTTTTCCTTGTCTGTGGGCGAGAAAGTCCTGGTGGCCGAGGATGTGGTCACCAAGGGTGGAAGGGTGCAGCAGACCATCGACCTGGTACGTTCCTGCGGAGCCATCCCGGTCGGGGTGGCGACCCTGGTCGATCGCAGTCAGGGGGTGGTCGATTTCGGCATCCCCTACCGGGCACTGCTGCAGCTGCGGCTACCGACCTATAACCCGGAGAACTGCCCGCTCTGCCAGAAGGGACTGCCCATCGACAAGCCGGGGTCCAAATAATCCCCAGGGAGACTGAACCGGTACAGGAGACGGTGCGGGCCGGTTTAATTTGTTGAATGTAAAAATCCCGTGCCTGCAGTACGGGTGGTGGTGTTTTCCGGTAGTCTTTGTTTTAGGGACCGTCCCCCTTTCTCTGCGGGAGCAGTATTGAGTTTGAACATAAAGCGTGAGAATAGGCAAGATGTTGCATTGGCTGGCCAGAAAAATATTCGGTAATCGCAATACCCGGGTGCTGAAGCAGTTGCACCCTTTGGTAGTCAAGATCAACGAGTGGTTTGATTCCTATCGCAGTTTAAGCGATGAGCAGCTGAAGGGCAAGACTCAGGAATTCAAGGATCGCCTGAAAGCTGGCGAGAGTACAGATGATATTCTGTGTGAGGCATTTGCGGTTGTAAAGGATGCCTGCCGCCGCTTGCAGGCGAGCAAGAATCCGGAAGAGAACAGCGTTCTGGTCACTGGTCACCGGATTCCCTGGGACATGGTTCCCTTCGATGTACAGCTGCTGGGCGGCATAGCTTTGCACCAGGGCAACATCGCTGAGATGGCTACTGGTGAGGGCAAGACCCTGGTGGCGACCATGCCCTTGTATTTGAACGCTCTATCCGGGCGGAATGTGCAGCTGGTGACGGTCAACGACTACCTGGCCCGGCGTGACTCCGAGTGGATGGGGCATGTGTTTAAGTGGCTGGGACTCACCGTCGGCTGCATCCAGAATAATATGTCTCCCCAGCAGCGCCGGGAACAGTATGCCTGCGATATCACCTACGGCACCAACAGCGAATTCGGCTTTGACTACTTGCGCGATATGGGTATGGCCAACAGCAAAGACGAACTGGTGCAGCGGGATTATTTTTATGCCATCATCGATGAAATCGACAGCATTCTGATCGATGAGGCCAGGACGCCGCTGATTATCGCCGGTCCGGCCAAAGTCAGCACGCATCAGTTTGACAAAGTCAAGCCCATAGTTTCTCAGCTTTACCACCGGCAGTTCCAGCTGATGGCGGATTTGCTCCAGGAGGCGAAGACCATCCTGGCTGAGCCGGCAGCCAGTGCGGAGCGCCTGGATGAGGCATACCTGAAGCTGGCCAAGGTTCAGCTGGGCATGCCGAAACACAAGCAACTGATGCGCCTGATGGAGGACCCGCGCATCCGCAAGGCTTTGGACCAGAAGGACGTCGAACTGCATAACGATAACAACCGCGGTTACTTGCAGAGGGTCAAGGAGTCGCTTTATTTCACGATCAGCGAGCGTGAGCACGAGGCTGATTTAAGCGAAATGGGCCGGCAATTCCTGCGCCCGGGCGATCCGGCGGCGTTCGTGATTCCGGATTTGCCCACGATCTTCAGCGCCATTGATGCCGATCACAGTCTGGATGAAAGCACCAAGATGGAGCAGCGCAAGGCCGCGCAGGTGGAATACGACAGCAAGTCAGAGCTGATTCACAACATCTCGCAGCTGCTGCGGGCCTACTGCCTGTTTGAAAAGGATGTCCAGTACGTGGTGCAGGACAACAAAGTCATCATCGTGGATGAATTCACCGGCCGGCCGCAGCCGGGCCGGCGCTTCAGTGAAGGGCTGCATCAGGCCCTGGAAGCTAAGGAAGGGGTGAAAATTGAGCGTGAAACCCAGACCCTGGCCTCGATTACCATCCAGAATTACTTCCGTATGTACGAGAAGCTGGCCGGCATGACCGGCACCGCCGAGACCGAGGCCAACGAGTTCAAGTCCATCTACAAGCTGGATGTGGTGGTGGTGCCTACTAATCGCCCCTGCCAGCGCATCGACCACAACGACCGGGTGTTCAAGACTCAGCGCGAGAAGTACAACGCCATCATCGCGGAGATTGCCGACTGCCACCAGCGCGGCCAGCCGGTGCTGGTGGGGACGATCTCGGTCGAGGTCTCTGAGCTGCTTAGCCGGCTGCTTGCGCGCCGCAACATCATCCACAACGTCCTGAATGCCAAGCATCATCAGAGCGAGGCCGAAATCGTGGCCCGAGCCGGGCAGTTTGCGGCGGTGACCATCGCTACCAATATGGCTGGACGCGGTACAGACATCAAGCTGGGCCCGGGGGTCAGGGAGGCTGGCGGACTCCATGTCATCGGCAGTGAGCGGCACGATTCCCGGCGGATTGACCGGCAGTTGCGGGGACGTTGCTCCCGCCAGGGGGACCCCGGTTCATCGCGCTTCTATGTCTCTTTCGAAGACAACCTGATGCGGCTGTTCGGGTCTGATCGCATGACTTCGATTATGGAAAGCATGGGCCTGGAAGAAGGTGAGGAACTTTCGCACAGCCTGCTGAACCGGACCATTGAGGGTGCCCAGAAGCGGGTGGAGCAGCAGCATTTCGTCACCCGGAAGCGCACTCTGGAATATGATGACGTGATGAACAAGCAGCGAGCCAGCATTTATGAATTGCGGCGCAACATCCTGCTGACTGAAGATTCACGCGGAATGTTGCTGGACTATATCTATACTGCTGTGGTTGAACGTGTTGAGAGCGCATTCGCATCACGTCCACGGCATGAGAAACTGGACCTGGTGGCGGTGCAGTCATGGCTGTCCCGTACGATCCCGATCGGCTTCTCGAAAGATGTTTTTATGCATGATTCCGACCCTGAAGCCTTGAGTCAGGCGATT
>JAAYYJ010000292.1 GCA_012515455.1 Oligosphaeraceae bacterium | reverse complement strand
CTGCTGCTGACTGCGCTGCTGCCGGCTCAGGAATTCACGTTCGAAGTCAAGACTAACAAAGAAGATGCGATTTACAGCAAGGGGGAAGACATTGTTTTTTCGCTCCGCCTGTTAAAGGATACGCAGGCGGTGGCTGGCCGCACCATCAGTTACAATTTGGTCGGCGATGGCAATCTGCGCGAGAATGGCACTTTCATCAGTTCAAAAACCCCATACACAGTACAGAGCAAGCTTGATTTTCCCGGCTGGGTGTATATCCGCTGCGTCCTTCTGGATGATGATGGCAAACCGGTGAAATTCATAAACCAACGCAACCGCGAAGAGGAGATTAGCGGCAGCATCGGCGCCATGGTCGAGCCTTATGAAATCAAAGCGGCCGGGGAGGAACCGGCTGATTTCGATGCCTTCTGGCAGCGGGCACGGGCAGAACTGTCGACCGTACCCCTGGAAGCAAAGCTGGAACCGATGTCACGCGGTGCCAATGACGACGGGAAGCTCTCCTGCTACGATATCAAAATCCCCTGCCCCGGCGGCATGCCGGTCTCCGGCTATCTGGTCAAACCCAGCGGAGCCAAGCCCAGGAGCCTGCCGGCCCTGGTCAGCTACCACGGCGCCGGGGTGCGCTCGGCCAGCCTGAGCACCGCACTGTCGCGCGCCCGGATGGGATTCATCGCCATGGATGTCAATGCTCACGGTATTGACAACGGACAGCCGCCGGAATTCTACACCGCGCTGAGCAACAATGAATTGAAGAACTACCGCACTCGCGACAAGGAAGACCCGGAAAAATTCTACTTCCGGGGGATGTATCAGCGGGTCATGCGGTCCTTGGAATACATCAAGACCTGCCCCGAATGGGACGGCAAGACGCTGGTCGTCATCGGCGGCAGCCAGGGCGGCGCCCAGTCCCTGGCTGCTGCAGCACTGGACCCGCAGGTCACCCTGTGCATTGCCGGCGTACCGGCCTTGAGCGAGCACTCCGGACCACTGGCCCAGCCACCCCGCCAGGCCGGCTGGCCGCGTCTGTACCGGGCCGATGCCCAGGGCAAGCCTGACAATGAAAAAGTCTGCCGCACCGCAGCTTATTTCGACAACATCTACTTCGCCAAACGCATCAAAGCAGACTGTTTTTTGAGCACCGGCTTTATCGACACCACTTGCCCCCCGACCGGCGTGTTTGCGGTCTACAACAACCTGCCCCAGGGAATCCGCAAGGAGATTACGCTGACCCCGGCAGCCGGGCACGGCGCACCGAACCGCAAGGGCGAGGCTTTCCTGAAGGAACTGGCCGAATCTCTGCAGAAGAAGGCCGCCGTTCCCAAACGGCGTAAATAATTGCCGCGATCAGACCCGCAGACGCGGTTTCCGGCATGAGGCGCCAAACCGCGAACCGGATGTATTGACCAACCAGGAACTACGGAACCATAATGAATAATTCAGACATTAACAAAAGCATCGGCGCCCTGGTCCAGGAATTCCAAGCCCCGGCCGCGAAATACCGCGGCGCACCCTTCTGGAGTTGGAATGGCGACCTGCAGCCGGAGGAATTGCGGCGGCAAATCCGGATGTTCCATCAGGCCGGACTGGGGGGATTCTTTATGCATGCGCGGGTCGGTTTGAAAACCGAATACCTCAGCCCGCGCTGGTTCGAATGCGTCCGCGCCTGCATTGATGAAGCACAGAAGCTGGGCCTGAAAGCATATTTATACGATGAAGACCGCTGGCCCAGCGGCTCGGCCGGCGGGATGGTGACCAAGGACAAACGCTACCGCCTGCGGCGGTTGTGGCTGCAGCTGGATGACGGGCCCCAGCCCCAGGCCGGCGGCACGGTCCTGACCCGCTTTGCGCTCACTCTCGACGGCGAAACGCTGAAGAGCTGCCGCGCTCTGCCGGCCTCCGGCAAGGTCTCCTTGCGCCGCAGCGAGCGCCTGCTGACCGCCCTGGTCTGCCTGGCCGAAGAGACCCCCTGGCACAACAACCAGACTTATCTGGATACCATGAATCCAGAAGCGGTGGCACGTTTTCTGGAAGTCACCTACGATGCCTACCAGCGCGAGGTCGGGCAGTTTTTCGGGCAGGAGGTCCCGGCCATCTTCACCGATGAGCCGTACTACGGCAATTACGCCGCCGTGCCGGAAAAGCATGCCTGGCTGTTCGGCTGGACTGATGCCCTGCCCAAAGTATTCCAGGAGCGCTACGGCTATAACCTGCTGCCGCATCTGCCCGAGCTGCTGTTCAACCTCCCGGACGGACTGCTGCCCAGGACCAGACGCGATTATTTCGACTGCATCACCCATATGTTCACCACCGCCTACGGCAAGCAGATTGGCGAATGGTGCGAAAAGCACGGCATTGCTTTCACCGGTCATCTGCTGGGTGAAGACACCCTCAGTTCGCAGACCTCCTGCGCCGGCGCCTGCATGCGCTTCTATGAACACATGCAGATTCCCGGCAT
>JAAYYJ010000291.1 GCA_012515455.1 Oligosphaeraceae bacterium | reverse complement strand
TATAAACTTGACTTTTTGGGGCCGGCAAAAGTGCCGTTACGACCCATTCCATTCTTACCAGGAGAGTAAAAGGATGCGCAAACATTTCACCCTGATTGAGCTGCTGGTGGTCATTGCCATCATCGCGGTCCTGGCCTCGATGCTGCTGCCCGCCCTCAGTAAAGCCCGCAGCAAGGCTCTGGCGGCCAAATGCAAGAACAATCTCAAGCAAATCCATCTGGCAGCAACTCTTTACCAGGACGAGAATCAGGAGTACTGCCCTGACGCCTATAACACCAAGGCCATTGGCGCCTATTATAAATACCGCCTGCCCGTCTACCTCGGTTTTGACCAGGGCAGTGATACCGCCAACACCAACTACATCATTGCCAACCGCACCGTATTCAGCTGCGACGAACACCGCCCCTACAACGGCTCCACCGGCCACGGCGGATACTACGGCATGTGCTACTCGATGCCGTACTGCTTTTCCTCCCACCACTATACGACCATAGCTCATGTAACCATGATCAAGAAACCAGCCCTGCTGGCTTATTTCACCGAATGCGACGTCATACCCATGCTGACCTCGCACAAATATAAATTCTATGGCGACGGCGCCGCCTGGGGAGAGGCTATCAACCATGCCTGGCATAGCGGACGCCATAATATCGCCCACTTCGACGGCCATGTCGCGGATTATCAGTGGTACTCACTGCCGGGAACTATCGGCACAGACGGCAATCCCGCCCGGGGTGCCGGTTTCTGGACCCTGCGCGGACCATAAAGCCAGGACCGCCCGTGACAGCCAACCCGCCGCCACGCAGCTGCGGCCGCGTAATAACAGCGCAACCCGCAGCTGGACAGACCAATAATATTTATATCCGCCGCTGGCGTCCAGTTCCTCGGCCCTGGCTATCTGGGTACAGGGACGGGCGGCTCTTCTGCTCAATACCCCAGTGCCTTCTGCAACGCAACCTGGAAAGACTGCACATCTTCAGGGGTCGGCTTGCTCGAGCCTTCAGCCAAACTCAGGCCCAGACGCCCCATGTTGTCGACGTACCATTCGCCTGAAGCCCCGGAGGCGAAGGTCACTTCCCCGCTCAGAGAAGTGCCCGGCCGGACCAGCTTGCTGACCGTGACCTTGGTTTTCCCCGCTGCCGCCGGCGAATCCTCCGGACTGGCGCTGCCTTCCTCCTCCTCGTTCTCGTCCTCGTCGTCCGTGAGCGCAGCAGCAGGCCCGGCCGCGGTTTGGGCCGCCGGCACCGGCTTGTCCTGCTTATTCCAATCCACGGCCAGATCGGCTGCCAGCATGCGCAACGCAAGATACGTCATGCGGATATTGAACTGCTCGGCCAGCTGTTTCTGCACCTCCGACAGCGACAAGCCCTGGTTCAGACTCTGCATAATGAAAGCATCACGTTCTTTGTTGTCCATAATTATATTCCCCAATGCACTGCCGGGGCAGATTGAGCGCCCCGGCGGGTTATTCTATTGCCTCCGCGCAGTTATACGATTGGCAGACTCGCGGCTGCAGCCGCCTGACCATGACGCTTCTCCCGCTCATCGGGCTCATAAAAATGAATGCCGGACAATTCCGGGAACTCAGCCTGCAGGACTTTGCGGGCCTCTTCCAGGATAATCTGCCCGCCCTGACCGCTGACCACCCGCCCCAGGACCTCGATATGGCGAACGGGCTGGTAAAAATCACAGAAATGAGCCACGCTGTAGCCGAAATAGACCCCGATGGTCTCATAAATCTTCCGGGCCCGGACATCGCCCTGGGCCATTAGTTCCTGCACCCTTTTCAGGCGCAGCGGGAAGGCATCCGCAGGGATGTCCGGCATCTCAATGCCAGCCAGCGGGATCAGCCTGGCCACTGCCTGCTGCGAGAAGTAGTTCGCCCCAACCCCAAAATCACGCGACCACTCATCGGTTGCGGCCAGGGGATTGTAATCCACTGGCGCAAAGGCCAGTTCGTTCATCCAGCCCTTGATGGCCATCTGGTCATCAACATAACCGCCGGCCAGCGAGGAGCCCATGGCCAGTCCCAAAACCGCACCGTCCTGCAAGGCTATGGCGCCGGCCAGTGCCGTCACATCGCCATCATTCTCCAGGCGCAGCGGGATACCCCATTTCTTGGCAATATCCTTGAAAATCGGCGCTGCTTCCTTCTCGAAGCGCTCGCGCGGGGTGATGCCGCGGAACAACGAAGCCACCCGCACCATGCCGTCGACGTATACCCCGGCAGAACTGCCGCCGATGGCAGACACCTTCGCCGCAGGATCAACCGCCTTGATGGCCTTCTCAGCCTCCCGCAGAATCCAGTCGATGTTCTCAAAGTGCCACTTGATGTCAGTCTGCGGCTTGGGGTCCCAGACGTACTCCTCGCTGAGCACCGGCTCGCCGTCCGCTTTCACGGCCAATTTGCCATCCTTGACCACGGCGACTTTACGGTCGCTGGCCCCCAGGTCAAAGCCGATGCGCCAGCCCTTCCAGTCGAGTGCCACCGCACTGCCGGCACCGTCATTGGCTGGCGGCATATCTGCCGGCGTGGGCACAAAAACGATAGTCATCTCCTGCTGATAAGTCTGGTCGCCCCAAAATTCAGCATCGAAGCTGCGGATTCCGGTGTCGCTGTAGCAGGCCTGCAGATAGCGCACCAGCTCCGCCGGACCGTGGATGCTGACTTTCCAGCCCCCGAACTGCCAGAGCAGGAACTTCAAAATCCGCTCGACGTAGAAAAAATTGGCGGCTGCCAGCGGGTGACGCATATCAAAGACTGTGGTATCGAAGCGCGAGACGCGGCTCTGGTCACGTTCCACCGCCACCAGGAAGGGTACGCCTGCGCCAGATTGCCGGACTTCCTGCAAAAAATGGCGGTTCGCCAGCACCGGCGGACGGAAAGCGGGGTCCAGAACCGGGACGAATCTGGGTTTAATAAGCTTGAATTGTGTTTTCATCAGTTGCTCTCCTGATTGTGTTTGCGACTAAGCAGAAAACAACGCCGCGGACCGCGGCCGCGGCAACCTATCTGCGGTACTGAGCCACAATGCCTTCCATGGCTTCCGCCTGCTCTTCCATCTGCCTGACCATCTCAAACTGAGTGCGGCAGCGGTCGAGGTTCTGCCCCTCGCGGTGGGTCTTGAAATACGTATCACCCTCCAGATAGTCAGTCAGGAAGCGCAAGCCAATCTCAAAGGTAATCAGCTGACCGGAAAATGGCAGCAGCCGGACCTCTTCCGGGGTCAGGAAATCACCCGCACTTTCCATGTACCCGCGCACTAGTTCCGAAAACAGCTCAAGCCGGAACTTCACCTTGCTCAAATCACGCTCATCTTCAGCCGCACTCGCAGTAGTCGTGCGCACCTCATCGCCAAAATCATACAGCACCGATCCTGGCATCACGGTGTCCAGGTCAATGACACAGATACCCTGCCCATCAGCATCATTGAGCATCACGTTGTTGATCTTGGTGTCGTTATGCGTGACCCGGGTCGGCAGTTCACCGCTGGCCAGCTTGTCGACTACAACCGAGATGCTGCCCTGCCGCGCCAGAGCAAACGAAATCTCCGCCTGAGCCGCCGCCGCACGCCCCAGCTTGTCGGCCGCCAGCGCAGCCTGGAATTTCTCAAAGCGCCGGGGGGTGTTATGGAAGTCCGGAATGACTTCATGCAAGGGGCCGCCCGGGAGGTCCCGCAGCATCGACTGGAAGCGCCCGAAAGCCTTGGCCGCCTGGTAGGCCTGCTCCGGCGAGGAGACGAAATCATAGGTCCGGGCGTGCTCGACAAACACATACGCGCGCCAGAAATTCCCGTACACATCCAGATAAAACGGCTTGTCATCCAAAGTATAGACAATGCACAGGGACTCACGGCTGTAATTGCTGTCAGGGATTTTCTCGAGCTTCTCCCGAATGTGGGTGGTGACCCGCCGGATGTTGTCCATCATCTTGTCGACATGAGGAAAGACCTTGTCGTTGATGCGCTGGAGGATGTAATACATGTCCCGGCCGCCCTGCTCTATATGCAGACGGTAGGTGTCATTGATGTGCCCGGAGCCCCAAGGCTCAGCACCTTTCATGATGCCCCGAAAGCGAAAAAAAGGAACCACCTTGCTCAGATCATGCTTGATACCAGGATTCACTGACAACACTCCTATCTGGATTGGACAAATGAGAATTCTCAAAAACAGCTGCCCGGACTTATTGCCAGAGGTGCCCGGGATAGACCCCCTGGGCGGTCAAAGCGGCAATCTTCCCCACCACCATCGCCCGGTCTTCAGCGTAGGTCATGCCAAACCAATGCTCGGCGGTATGCAGCACCCTGGTCCGGCACAAGCCGCGTTTGATCAGCGTGTCGACCACGGTGGGAATAAAAAATTCACTCTTGCTCTCGTTGCCGCGGCTCTGCAGGAATTCCCCGAACAGCTTCTCCATCCGCCCGAACAGGCTGTCCGAGAAGCCCCAGAGATTCAAGGAGGCCGGTTCGGCACCGCTCAAAGCCTGCCATCGTCCCTCCGCATCCTGGTAGCGCGCCCCCCCCTGGCAGGGTTCGATGCTGACGCGCTCGACCACATCTTGCAGATACCCCTGGGAGTCCTCAGTACAGATGCCGCGCGAGACGCTGCCGAAATCGGACAGGGTGTTGGCCAGTCGATAAGCGACCATCGCATAAGTGTCCTGATCACAGGCCGGAGAGCGCAGGAAATCCGCCAGCACCTGGTACGAGCTGGAACCATAAAAATCATCCGCGTTAATCGCGGCAAAAGCACCTCTCACGGCGCCGCGGGCAGACCAGATGGCATGCCCCGTCCCCCAGGGCTTCTGCCGCGTTTCGGGACAGACAAAGGGGGCCGGCAGGTCGTTCAGACGCTGACAGACGTACGCGACCTCAAGCTTCCCCTCCAGCTTGCCGCCAAAATGCGCTCGCAGCGGTGCTTCCAGTTCCTCGCGGATAATAAAGACCACGCGCTTGAAACCCGCCCGCCAGGCATCGAACACCGAATAATCCAGCACGAATTCGCCATCGGGGCCCACCGGGTCCATCTGTTTGATGCCGCCGTAACGGCTGCCCATCCCAGCTGCTAAAACCACCAGTGTGGGAGATTGCATGACCTGTCCTTTCTCAATCCAGAACCAAAAGCGTCAAAACAAAAAAAAGCCTGGCCCGGGCCAGTACTTTCAGATACTCAAGTGTAAATATCTTAATGTAACACCAAAATGACAGAAATCATCCTGAATTATGGTTTTTTAAGTGCAAGCGGCCAAAAATCAGTTATGGTAATAATATGTCAGCAACTGAATGGATTATCATTCCCTGTTACAACGAGCAGGCAGTTCTGCGCGACACTGTCAGCCGGGTCCTGCACACCGGACTGCAGATCGTCATTGTCGATGACGCCTCCACCCCGCCGGCAGCCGGGCTGCTGCACGGCCTGCCAGTGCACATCATCAGACATCCCCTCAACCTCGGCCAAGGCGCAGCCCTGCAGACCGGCATGGACTTCGCCCGGAGCCAAGGC
>JAAYYJ010000290.1 GCA_012515455.1 Oligosphaeraceae bacterium | reverse complement strand
CAATGGTACCATCAATACCTCAATCTATACTCCGTACTCGAATTACGGCAGATATGGATTGGAGGAGGAACCCGATGCTTTCGGGACGGTGCTGGCTGAATTGGATTACCGCAATTCACAGCCTATTTTCTTCGGCATCACAGCTTACGAAGCGGAGCCCGGGGTCAGCGGTCAGCCCCTGCCCGGGACCTTGGCTTCGCTGGCCCTGGTGGCAGGTGCCATGGGCTTCTGCCGCCGGAAACGGAAAAAAGTCTGACCCTCTGCGGGCTATAATTAGTTTGTCCTCAACCCCTCTTGTTGCACTGTTGCAGCCAGAGGGGTTTCTTATTTTCAGGTCTCTCTCAGTTCAACTGTCCAGCGCTTGATGGTTCAGGGGCCTATGCCATACGTCATACTTTCAATGCCGCTGGAGATATTGGTGTTGTGAACCAGTCTGGC
This sequence comes from Oligosphaeraceae bacterium, assembly GCA_012515455.1. Taxonomy (GTDB): domain Bacteria; phylum Verrucomicrobiota; class Lentisphaeria; order Oligosphaerales; family Oligosphaeraceae; genus JAAZIZ01. The sequence goes on along the minus strand of JAAYYJ010000290.1, from coordinate 6,472 downwards.
GGCGAACTTATACCCGCCTCTGGTGAAAATGCTCCTACTGCTGGGCTGGCGAACGCTCAATAATATCGTGCTCAGGGTTGCCCCGGGGTAGAGGGATTACGCCAGGCCACATAGGGCGGAGTCTGCTCACTGCCATGGCTATGGGTATGGTCATCGGTTACTGTAGATGATGCGCTGGGTATAGTTTGGGTTTGGCAGCGAGGTTACAGCCCGCCGGAGATTTCCAGGACGCTGCCGCTGATGTACTCTGCTTCCTGGGTGGCCAGGAAGAGCACTGCATTGGCGACCTCCGCGGGGGTGCCGAAGCGCCGCAGCGGCACCATCTGCTGGTACTCCCGGCTTTGCTCCGGCGGCAGATTGCCGATGAAGTCGGTGTCGATAAAGCCAGGAGACACGCAATTCACGGTGATCTTGCGTTTGGCGACTTCTTTGCACAGAGATTTGCACAATGCTTCCAGGCCGGCTTTGGAAGCGGCGTAGTTGGCCTGGCCGGCAAAGCCCAGCCTGCCGATTGGCGAGCTCAGCAGGATAATCCGGCCATAGCGGTTGCGCATCATCCGCAGGACACTCATTTTGGCCATATTGAATGCGCCATTGAGATTCACTGCCAGGACACGCTGCCACTGTTCTTCGGGTAGCATGGCCACCACGGCGTCCTGGCGGATGCCGGCGCTATTGACCAGAATATCCAGCCGGTCATGACTGAGGTCGAACTGGCGGAAGAAGGCCTCGGCGGCAGCGTAGTCGCTGACATCAAAACAGTGCAGTTCCAGGCGGTTGCGTAAATCGCCTTGGGCGGCCGCAAATTCTTCTGCGGCCGCGCTGTTTCCGGCGTAGGTCGCAATGACGCAGGCCCCGGCCTGGAGCAGGGCCGAGGAGACGGCCGCGCCGATGCCGCGGGTACCGCCGGTTACCAGGGCTACCTGCCCGCTGAAATCATACTTGATCATGCTTCCTGCCTTTGCAACTGAGCTGCACGGAACGCGCTCAGGCGTGTTTCTTTTCAATTTTAGACCAGGTGTCCTTCAGGCTGACGGTGCGGTTGAAGACCGGCAGGCCGGGCTGATGTTCATAGCGGTCGCTGCAGAAATACCCCACCCGCTCGAACTGCACCCGGGTTTCCGGCGGCAACGCAGCCAGAGCGGGCTCGAGTTTGCAGTCCGTCAGGACGGTCAGGGAATTCGGGTTCAAGTTGGCACAGAAATCCTGCCCTTCCTCGCAGTCATCCGGGTTCTCCTTGCTGAACAGCCGGTCATAGAGACGCACGCTGGCAGTCACCGCGTGGCTGGCCTCGACCCAGTGGATGGTTCCTTTCACTTTGCGGCCGTCAGGAGCATTGCCGCCGCGGGTATCGGGATCGTACGTGCAGCGCAGTTCACAGACCTGACCGTTCGCATCCTTGATGACCTCCTGACAGGTGATGAAGTAGCCCCAACGCAGACGCACTTCCGCGCCGGGAGCCAGACGGAAATACTTCGGCGGAGGCACTTCCCGGAAATCATCCTGGTCGATGTAAATATTCCGTCCGAAGGGTATTTGCCGGGTGCCATCCTCAGGGCGTTCGGGGTTGTTGACCGCGTCCAGCCAGTCAATCTGTCCTTCCGGGTAGTTGGTTATGCAGACCTTCAAGGGGCGCAGGACGGCCATATATCTGGAGGCCCGCCGGTTAAGGTCCTCGCGCAGGCAGTTCTCCAGCACCGAGGCATCGGTGATGCCGGTGAACTTGGTGATGCCGGTCTGGCTGACAAAAGCCCGCAACGACTCCGGGGTGTAACCACGCCGGCGCAGGCCGCAGATGGTGGGCATGCGCGGGTCATCCCAGCCGGAGACGTGGCCTTCCTGTACCAGGCGCAGCAGTTTGCGTTTGCTGGTGATGGTGTAGTTCAGCGACAGACGCGAAAATTCGATCTGCTGCGGGCGATGTACCGGCAGGGGCTGCAGGAACCAGTCATAGAGCGGCCGGTGGATTTCGAATTCCAGGGTGCAGAGGGAATGGGTGATGCCCTCGATGGCGTCTTCCAGGCCGTGGGCCCAGTCATACATCGGGTAGATGCACCACTGTGAACCAGTGCGGTGATGGGGCTGGTGCAAAATCCGGTACATCACCGGGTCACGCAGGTTGATGTTGGGAGAGGACATATCAATCTTGGCCCGCAGGACCTTGCTGCCGTCAGGGAAATGGCCGTCTTTCATCCGCGTGAACAAGTCGAGGTTCTCTGCTATGCTGCGCTGCCGGCAGGGGCTTTCCTGGCCGGGGACAGTCAGGGTGCCGCGGTTCTGGCGAATTTCTTCGGCGCTCTGGTCATCGACATAGGCGAGACCGAGTTTGATCATGGTGAGCGCATACTCATACATTTGCGGGAAATAATCGGAGGCGAACTTAATTTGGCCGTCCCATTGATACCCCAGCCACTTGATGTCTTCCTCAATGGCATGCACGTATTCGACATCCTCCTTGCCGGGGTTGGTGTCGTCCATGCGCAGATTGCAGCGCCCGCCATATTCCGCCGCGATGCCGAAGTCGATGCAGATGGCCTTGGCATGGCCGATATGCAGATAGCCGTTGGGCTCGGGGGGGAAACGGGTGCGGATTTGCTGCGGGAGGTACTTTCCCCGGCGGATGTCCGCGTTGATGATCTCGTGAATAAAATCACTGGCGCCGGATTCATTCCCGGTGCTGACTGCTTGCTGCTCTGACATTCTGACTGACCTTGGAAAATGATTGGCTCAACCTGCTGGGATGCTTAACGCAATAGACCCCACCCGGATGAAATCGGATGGGGTCTGCCTGAGAAAATCTACAAACTAACAGGATTCCCCCGGTCAGTAATTCTGGGCCCGCAGTTCGAAATACGCTTTGGGATGCTGACAGACGGGGCAGAGCTCCGGCGCGGTCTGGCCGAGATGCAGATGGCCGCAGTTGCGGCAAATCCAGGCCTTGCTCTCACTCTTGGCAAACACGGTCTTGTTCAGGACGCTGGCCAGGAGCGTGCGGTAGCGTTCTTCGTGCAGCTTCTCGATGGCAGCCACCCGCCGGAAGGAGCGGGCCAGATCGGCAAAGCCCTCTGCCTCGGCTTCATCGGCAAAGTTCTTGTACATCTGGGTCCATTCTTCGTGCTCGCCTTCCGCTGCGGCCTGCAGGTTGGCGGCAGTGTCGCCAAGGCCATTCAAGGCCTTGAACCACAGCTTGGCGTGCTCTTTCTCATTGCCGGCAGTCTCCTCGAAAATGGCGGCAATCTGCTCGTAGCCTTCCTTGCGGGCGACACTGGCGAAGTAAGTGTATTTGTTGCGGGCCTGCGACTCGCCAGCAAATGCGTATTGCAAATTGGCGGCAGTCTTGCTGTTCTTCAAATCCGGCATTCAGTCCTCCTGAGATTGATTGATTGGTGCTGATTGTCAGAGGTCGGTTTGGCAACCTCATAATTAATGTGTACATTATTAGCAATTTTACAAGTCCAGTTTTCTAAAAACCGCCTAATTTAAAGAAAAATGCGCGAGATCATTGCTGCCACGGGCAACGCCCACAAGGTCCGGGAAATCCAATCCATCCTGGCGCCGTATCAGATCCGGGTCCTGCCCGCGGAGGCCGCCGGCCGGATGCCGGAGGTCCTCGAGGACGGCCTGACTTTTGCCGATAATGCCGTGTTGAAAGCACTGGCCGGGGCCCGTGCCTGGGGTCGCTGCGTGCTGGCGGACGACTCCGGCCTGGAGGTTCAGGCCTTGGGCGGTGCGCCGGGCGTGCATTCGGCGCGTTATGCCGGGGAGGGCGGCAATGACGGGCGGAATCTGGCCAAGCTCTTGCAGAACCTGGCTGGCCAGACGGACCGCCGGGCGCGTTTCGTCTGCGTGATTGCCTTGGCCGGCCCGCAGGGCCTCCTGGGGGTGGCCGAGGGTGAAGTGCGGGGGCATATTGCCGAGGCACCCTCTGGCAACGGCGGTTTCGGCTATGACCCGGTGTTCATTCCGGAGGGCTACCGGGAGAGCTTCGCGGCATTGCCCGAAGCAGTCAAGAATACCCTGAGCCATCGGTCTCGGGCTCTGCAGGCGGCCCTGGCTCAGGGGTTGTTCTCAGCTCTGCCGGATTGATGCTCTTTGCTGGTATTTGCCCCATTGGGGTGGTATAGTATCATTTTGTCGGGTGGATTGTATGATGACAGTGAAAGGAACTAGCCATGAGCGATAACATCAGCAGGGTTGCCATAGACAACGACAACGGCTTTTACGCTGAGACACTGGTCCTGACGGCAGAAAATCAGAATCTGTCTGGCGGTGGTGACTGGTCCATGGTCAAACGGCGTCTGCAGGGCGGTCTCGCCGATGGTATTGATCAGGTCGAAATCAACAACGGCCACCTGTCATTCACCATCCTGACTTCCCGGGGGATGGGGCTGTTCCGCGGGTCTTGCGGCGGGAACACTCTGGGCTGGGACTCGCCGGCCAAAAATCCGGTGCATCCATCCCAGATCAATTTACTGGAACAGAATGGGCTGGGCTGGCTGAAAGGTTTTAACGAGTGCATTGTGCGCTGCGGCCTGCATTCCAACGGCGCACCTGGCCTGGACCGGGTCAAGGACAACAGCGGCTCGTATTCTGAGACTTTGCTCACCCTGCACGGCCATATCGCCAATCTGCCGGCCAAATATGTCGAGCTGCAGGTCATTCCCGGTGATCCGGTCGAGCTGGTGGTAATCGGGGTGGTAGAAGAGGCAGCTTGTTTCTGTCCCCAGTACCGCCTGACCACCAGGATGTCGACCATGGTCGGCTCAAATGTGATCCGCATCCGGGACGAAGTGCTCAATTTCGGGGCCCTGCCGGCGGAATTCGAGATGCTCTACCATTGCAATTTCGGGCCTCCCTTCCTGGATCCCGGCGCCCGTTTGGTCTCGCCCACCCTGGAAGTCGCGCCCCGCGATCCGCGCGCGGCCGAGGATATCGACACCTGGGATGTCTACCAGGCCCCCCAGGCCGGCTATGCCGAGCAGGGTAATTACCATGATTTTGCCGCCGCCCCCGACGGCTCGACCTTCTCGATGCTCTGCAACCAGGCCGGGGATAAGGGCGTGACTCTGCGCTGGAACAAGAATCAGCTGCCCTGTTTTTGCCAGTGGAAGCACACCGCCGCGCTCTGCGAGGGGTATGTCACCGGGATGGAGCCGGCTACCAATTATCCGAATCTGAAGACTTTTGAACGCGAACAGGGCAGGGTGATCAGTCTGCCGCCGCAGCAGCCGTATGTTATCGACCTGGCCCTCGAGGTGCAGGAGAATGCCGCCCAGGTGGCCGCCGTGAAGGCAGAGGCAGCCGCACTGCTGGGCAAGCGGAAAACCATCGTTCATCCCCGTCCCATTGCCAAATGGAGTCCGGGGGCATAAGCGCAGGACTGCCTGTGCTGCAACGCGGCTGCCGCGGGCGGCCCGTCCCAGCGCCAGCCGCACCACACACTATCCGCAGGCACTGACAAACCGGCCCCGGAGGCTGTCATGCTTCAGGGCAGGGCAGCGCCGGGGCTCCCTCCCAGCCGTAATCCTGACAATATGCGCCATTCGCCTGAAATATCCTGGTCACTGCAAAGCAAATATCTGGTCATTTTTATTGCGGCAGTGATCTGCGCATTCTGGATGCGCTTCGAGCCCAATTTCACTTTTGCCTGCCTAGGCGCAGGACTGCTCTTCTTTTTGCTCTCCCGGCTGCCTTTGAACTGTTTCCCACCCTGGCTCAGGCAGATTCTGCAAATCGGCCTGGCAGCCCTGGGGGTATACTGGATACAGGGACGCCTGGGGGAGGTCCCGATGGACACCTGCTTCATCGAGCTGACCGCCATCCTGCTGCCGGGGCTGTTTCTGGGCGGCACCCTGGGCGAGCACAGCCTGCTGTGGCTGGGCTGCATGGGCCTGGCGGGTTATGGCGGGATGTTCCCCGCCCGCAGTGCTTTCCTGCCGTCATTTCTGGTGGTGATTGGCGGCAGCATATTGGTTTTATATCAGACCCGTACTGCCTTGCTGGCCAGGTTGGGCGGCAAGAAGCTCGTCCCCCAGGCTTCCCCCCGCTATTTCAGCAACTGGCTGTACCGCATGGAGCATTTTGCCCTGGTCGTGCTGCTGGTATTAGTGTTCTCCACTCAATTCTCGCTGCGGCACAAAAGCCGCAGCGTCGGCCTGATTCCTGTCTCCTTTCGGGTTGACCAGGAGCAGGATTTTCCCGAACTGTGGCAGGACTGGGCGGCACCGACCAAGGAGTTCCTCCTGGGCGGGAAGAGCGGCCCGGCCACCGATTCGCCCCGGAACCCGACGGTCAGTGATAATCGCGCCAAAAACCGGATGCCGGCCGGCAATTTGGCCACCGCCGAGAATGGCGATGGCAGCGGCATTGGCGAAGACCTGGTGTTCCGCGCCTTTACTCCCGCCAAGCTGTACTGGGTGGTGCAGATTTATGACACTTACGACGGGCAGGAGTGGAGCCGCTCGCCCACCCT
>JAAYYJ010000289.1 GCA_012515455.1 Oligosphaeraceae bacterium | reverse complement strand
GTCTTAGTAGTCAGCAAAGGACGCATCAGTTCCGGGTCCAGAAGGTACAGAACCAGAAATACCGGAATGGGCAGCAGAATCATGCACAAGGACTCGAAATTAAACTGCGCGGTCAGACTGCGGATTTTTCCTTCCATCTCCTTGCGCTTGCGAATGGTGTGAATCAGGTTCTCCAAAACTTCCGCAATGCTGCCGCCGGAACGGATGGCCACACAGACCGTAGCTGTGAACAACTGCAAATTCTCACTGCTGATACGATCATTCATCCGTTTGATGGCCTCACTCAACTCAACCCCCAGGCGGTATTCCGCCAGCATCAGGGAAAAATCCTGCCGGATAGGATTGCCGAGATGCTCAATGGCCAGCTCAATGGCATTGGGAAGAGCAAAACCGGAACGCAAATTGCTAACCACCGCCACGGTGAAATCCAACATCTGCATCTCAAACTTCCAGTTCCGCCGGGCAATGCGCCAGGCAATCACCCGCCCGGGCACAATATACAAGACAATGCCACCCAAAACCGCCAGCAAAAAGCAGAGCCAGAATTCCAACACCAGGTACATACATACCGACAACACCAGACAGAACCCCAGACCGGCGCAGAACAGCTGTAGCAATGCGGTGCGCTCAGGATTACTGACCTGGCGCAGGGCATACATCTCTGCCGCCGTACCCGAAACCCGGGGCTGAAAAAAACACAACGGGAACAACCCCACCACGGTTAAAAACACCGCCGCAAACACCAAGCCAAAAATTATGTACTCATTGGTTAACATAGATGTCAGAACTCAGAAAAGAAACCATCCTGCTGACTATATCAGCTCCCCTGATGGGAGAAAACATCCATATCCAGCTGCAGCATGCCGCGCTCACGCATCCTGACGACAAATGACGGGATGTTCCCGCTCGCCACAAAAGACCCCGCCACCTTGCCGTCACTGCCCAGACCAGCCTGGCGGTAGACGAAAATATCCCGCATCGTGATCGCATTGCCATCACGGCCCGTAATCTCAGAAATCTGCACGATCTTCCGGCTGCCGTCAGCCAGACGCGACAGATGCACCACAAAATTGATGGCCGAGGCTATCTGCTCCCGAATCGCATTGACCGGCAACTCAAAACCAGACATCAGGACCATGTTTTCCAGGCGGGCCAGACCATCCCGGGGGCTGTTGGCATGAATGGTGGTCAGAGACCCCTCGTGCCCGGTGTTCATGGCCTGCAGCATGTCCCAGGCTTCCCCACCGCGGCACTCCCCGACAATGATCCGATCCGGACGCATCCGCAGGGAGTTGATCACCAGCTCGCGGATGCTGATCTTGCCCCTGCCCTCGATATTGGCCATCCGGCTCTCCAGGCGCACCAGATTCTCGTGATTCAGACGCAATTCGGCCGAATCCTCAATGGTCACCAGACGCTCATTAAGGGGAATGAAATGGCTGAGCACATTCAGCAGCGTCGTCTTGCCGGTACCCGTTCCGCCAGTAATCACGATGCTCTGCCGCAAACGCACCGTCTCGTGCAAAAACAGCGCCATCTCCCGGGAGATACTGTCATAACCTATCAAATCATCGGTGGTCAGGTATTTCTTGCCGAACTTCCGGATGGTTACCGATGCGCCGTCTACCGCCAGAGGCGGAATAACCGCATTCACCCGCGAGCCGTCCGGCAAACGCGCATCGACCATCGGGCTGACTTCATCAATGTGCCGACCAATCGGCTCGACGATGCGCTGGATAATCGAGAGCAGATGCCGCTCGTTGAAAAACCGCACCCCGGTCTTGTAGATCACGCCCTTCTTTTCCACGTAGACCAAATCCGGGCCGTTGACCATGATCTCATCGATGTCGTCAGCCCGCAGCAAGCCGGACAACGGCCCCAAATTCACCAGATCGTCCAGCACCGTGTCACGAAAAACATCCGCGGGAACCTTCTTCGGCAATTCATGCCAGAAATCCCGCATTACCTTCTGCACCGCGACATTGATGTTATGCCGAAAATCCCGCCGGGCGAAATCCTTGGCGCTGATTTCACCCAAGTTTAGCTCACGCAGCACACTCTCGTGAATGCGCTGCTTCAGGTCCATCATCGCTCCAGTATAAAGCACATTGGCATATTTGAATTCCTCGACGGTCTCTTCTGCTGCCCAACTCTGAACCGCCTGCAGGACCATCGGCGTCGCCGACAGTTTCAACTCATAGTCAGCTATCCCCAGACTGTCACGCTCCGACAGCAACACCGGGGCAGAAATGCTCTCGCCGTTCTGCTTGACCCCCAGTTTGCTGCCGCAATCTTCCAGATAGAACTCACCGAGCTGCCGATAAACCCTGGCATGGCGGCGGGACACCTGGTTGTCTGCAATCACCACCGCACAATCCACATCCCGGCCGATCAGCCACTGACTGGCAGAGCCATCCAACTTGACAACCTGCTGCAACTCCTGATTGTGCCAAACTGTTAAGTACATACACTCTTTCGGAAAAAGCGAGGGCCACAACGCCCTCGCTTAGTTTGCAGAACAACTGCCTGGAACAATACTGCACCAGACGCAATACCGGAGAACCGTCCCGGCTGCGGATTACCAGTGCAGCCAGCGGTACCAGCGGCGCTGCTCCCGTTTCCCGGTCAACAGGTCCTCGACCGCATTTTCATCCACATCCCGCAATTCCTGCGAGGGTGGCAATTCAATCGGCTTGGCCTGGGTCATCAGCTGCGGGCTGATCAGCATCAGGAACTCTTTGTCCTGATACGAGACATCCTTCTCCGCCACAAACCAGTTGATGATGGGCACATGCCGCAGATACGGCATACCGTCCGGGCCGCCATTGTTCTGCAACAGTTCCTTGAGACCGCCCAAAGCGACCGTCTCATCCAACTTGCAGACCACAATCGTCTTGATGGTGCTGGATTTCAGGTCATAGTCGTCATTCTCCATCAGCACCGGTGAACTCATGGTGATCTCGATCTCCATGGTCACGGTATCCTTGCCAGTCAGACCACCCTTGACCGTCATGGTAAAACCATAGTTCACACTCTCCAACGAACTCTGCTCAGTACCATTCAGACGCACTTTCAAGGTACCGCCGTTGTGCAAGGAACGGCCATGGTCCTGGTCCTTGCTGCTGAAGGACAAGAAGCCGGCATGGCGGAACACGCTGTTGGTGTTCTTGCCCAGCAAATTGATTACAGTATTCAAATCCGTGTTCAGGCTGTAGCCGCCACCACCGCGATGGAAATCAAAACGACGGTCGATTTTGCCGCCGTAATTTGCATTGAAGGAAATCGGTATTCCGGCCTCCATGAAGTTCATCCCGATCTGCTCCAGCTGAGTCTTATCCAGACCTACATAAACCGCACCGAGTTCCAGCATCTCTGGAGCGACTTCGATGTTTAACAACGCCCGGACTTTCTTGTTGTCATGGCCGGCCTTGGTAGTCAGCCAGCTCTGGGACTCGAGGATCTCCGTGATTTTGCTCAAATCCTGAGGGCTGAAGACCTTGCCGGCAACCACCACCGTGTCACCCACCGACTTGATCAGCAAATCACCAGGCGTAAATGCCGCACCTTCCTGAACCATGACATAACCGGCCTGCTCCAGGGTGATCTGCAGCTGTTTCAGGACTTCCGGCTTGGGCCGGAAGGTGACCAGACTCAGAACCGACCCCTGATAAAAACTCAGCACTTTCTGATACAACTCCAGCTTCGGAATGCTGGAAAGTTCGCCCTTGACGACAACCTTGCTGCCGCTGGGGGTGATCTCCAGCTCCGGCAGGAAATCCAGGTCCGCCGACAATTCGCGATATAACCCGCGGATATCTCCGGTCACGGTCACGGTGTAGAAGATACTTTCTTTCTCGCCGCTGACCATTATGTCCGCACTGCCAGCCTGACCGCCGACAACCTGCATCTGCTTCTCCGACAACACACTGACCTTGGCCACTTCCTGATTGCTGACACTGCAGCCCTTGATCACAAAGGGCACGTCGACCATCGTCATCGCTCCGCTGATCAATTGAAGTTGTTCATTGCCAGCCGCAAACACCACGGAGGCCACCAAACCCACAAAAATGATAATAAATCTTTTCATCGCTTCGGCACTCCTTTCCTACTTGACCATTCCATCTGGGACAGCGGGAATTTCGATATTACTAACACCTTTGAGCATCTTGTTGTAAGCATCTGCATCAATCATACCCGTCTCCAGGCGATTTAAGTTGCTCGAATCATTGGGACGGCGCAGAGCCGGATAGAGATTGGCTACCGACTGAGCCGCAATCACCGTCTGGACCTGCTGCGGGGTCATCGCCAAAACCAGACTCCGCTTGTCTTCCGTGCCAATCACACTGAGGATGCGGACCCGGGGAAACAACACCGTGGTAATTTCTTTTTTCTCATCCTTGGTCTGCGGCGACGCCACATTACCGACCACAATCGTCTTGTTGTCAGACGAAATGGTGGCGCCGAAAGAGGCGACAATGGCGATTTCATCACCAGGACGCAGGATTGTCGCGATGGCCGAATCGGCAAAACACACCGTCACCGCCCACTCCCCCTCGCCGATGATGTCACTTAAACCGCCGGCACTGCCAATGTCATCCCACAGCAAATAATCACCACTGCTGATATTCCGCTGGCATTTCTGCTTGAACAGCAGACGCACCTGACTCCAGGGCACTGCTTTCTTGGGAATGGCATTGCGGGGGACCGCTTTCCTGGCAAAGGAGGTCTCGGCCAGAACCGTGTTTTCCGGCAGATCACGGGCGGCCACCACCACCTCCACCTTCTCTTCGCCTGGCGCTTCCCTCTGGGTCAGCAGACGCTTCACGGCAAAAACCGCGGCCAGGCCCAATACTACCGCCAAAATCAAAGGGACGATATTTTTCATTGAGTTTTCTTGATGCCTTTCTTGCTTGAATGATTGGTATGGTAAATTATCCACATCCTTGGGCTGTGGTTCCGAATTTTGCACCGGCAGCAGCAACCAAAATCAGCATCACCTCGGCAGGAGCAGAATTACGTCCCCTAATCCCTCTGCCAACCTCCGCCATGCCCCCCTCGCACTGGCACTGGCAAAAACTATCCGCCCGGCAAAATCTTAACCCGGGCCACAAACCCCGCCACACGGTCTTGAGCGCCGGCCCAAAAATTAAGAAGTGCAAGTGAAACCAAGCAGTGCTACATAAATATCCGTCCTCTTTCCCGTTTTGCAAGTGAAAAAAACTAAAAAAAACAAATTACACTAAAAAAATTTTATGTTGTTGCGGACATTCGTGTCAAGCATCCCTTCCATGCTGCTTTTCCAACGCCTCTAAATGCGGTTCCGGACGCTTGCCCACCGCAGCGCGTACCGCTCTCCGGTGCTTCTTCAGGGCGCCGTGCCAGAGGCCGGAAATTCATCCCCGTCCCCCGGGACCGGATATAATCCCTCCTGCCAGTCAGCCTCAGCATCCTGTGCGGCTGTTGACCGCGGCGTGAGTCTCTCAAGGTACAGCCCCCGGAAAAAACGCGGTTCCTCGGCCAGATAATCAAACAGCAGCAGCAGTATTATCTGGCAGACAAACAGAGTCAGGCCGGTGACCATGCCGATCCTCAACCAGTCATGTCCCCCCCGGAGGTGTCCTGCCGCCGCCGGCTCCCGCACCGTGTGCGCCGTCCCGTGCCGGCTGCCTGAGTGATGCACCAATTCCGGCATCTCCTCCCGGCCATTAAGCACATCCAGTATCTCAGCCCGCAAGGTGGCCGCATCAGCCGGACGGTCTGCGGCTTCCTTGGCCATCAGACGCATCACCAGCAGTGCACAAGCCTTGGAGAGCTTAGGTGCGATCGCCCGCGGGTCCGGCACCGACTGATGGAAGGTCTGCTTGATGATGTCTATCGTCTTGGCCCCCTGATAGGGCTTGATGCCAGTCAGCAATTCATACAAGGTCACCCCGAGACTGTAAAAATCGGACCGGATATCCAGATTGTCGGGGTCCAGGGCCTGCTCCGGCGAGATGTAGGCCGGCGTCCCGGTCATGCCGCTGCGCTCCTGCTTGCGCTCCTCCGGCAAAGTACCCCAAAAACACTTCGCAATGCCCAGATCAGCCAGCTTGACCACGCCATTGCGGCTCAGCATGATGTTGTCCGGCTTGATGTCACGATGCACCAGATGCATCTTCTCGGCCGCCAGCAGTGCCTCGCTGACTTTCAGAGCCAGCAGCAAGGCCCGCTTCTCAGGCAATGGCCCGGTGGCCTTCAGCATTGAGCGGGCGGTGCCTCCGTCGACGTACTCCATCACGATGTAGCACAGCCCCAGTTCGGTCTCGACATCCGCGTCCACGACCTGCACGATATTGGGATGGTCCAGCTGGATAGCCAGACGCGCTTCGCGCATAAATCTCTCCCGCGCCCGGGCACTCGCGGTTACTTCCTGGTTGGGCAGGATTTTGATGGCCCGTTGCACCTGCAGGGTGTCGTGCAGAGCCAGATAGACCTCACCCATGCCGCCATGCCCCAACGGCTTGATGATGGTATGCTTGCCCAGCACCACTCCAGGCGCCAGGGTATACTGTTTTTTATGGCGCACCCGGTCGCTGATCTCGGTGTGAGGAGGTTCTTGAACTATGGGACTTGCTTGGATCATCAGATTGGCATCCAGTTGACTATCGAAGAAGGATGGGACCGCCCGGTGGGCAAAAAAAAACCCAGAAGCCGGGCTCTGGGGCAAACCACAACGCATATGAAATTCAGATATTGGCTACGCGACCACGCCTGCCGGCAAGACCTACTCCGGCTCAGCGCTGCCGCGCTCACCCCAGGCGAAGCCGGTCTGCCCGATTTTAAGCTGCCAGAGAAAAACCGTAATCCGCTGCTCGCCTTTCTGCCAGACAGACAGGGAGCGGTACTTCCCCATCGGGATGCGGTCCTGGCAGACCCAGCCCTGGTAGCGCAGCCGCGAGTCCCACTGGGTCACCGCCAAAGGGAAAGCGCAGCTCATCTCGCCGCTCTGCCGCCAGGTCTTGCCGGAGGCATCCTCCTGCAGTACCACTGCACTACGGGGCAGCTGCAGCACCACAGCCCAGAGCAGCACAGCC
>JAAYYJ010000288.1 GCA_012515455.1 Oligosphaeraceae bacterium | reverse complement strand
GTTGTATCTTTATTTTAGTCAGGAAAGAGATCAGGTATTTCTATCTGAAACGGGAAAAATTCTGGAAGACTGGAAGCAGATGCCCACGGCCCGGCCGCTTATAACAGAAATAGGATATATTGAACAATGGCTGATGCTCAAATACGAACAATCATAAGGAAGCTCTCCGGTTCATTCCCGCTCCCATCTTCCGGATCTTTTCACCGCATCGGCCCAGCGCAGTTTCTTAATCCGGGTCTGGTTGGGGTCGGCTGATGGACTGAATACAAGCTCGCGTTGCCATTGACCGGCAATTTCATTGATATCACTCCAGAATCCGGTGGCCAGTCCGGCAAGGCAGGCGGCTCCGGCTGCCGTGGATTCCGTTATCCGCGGGCGCACCACGGGAATGCCCAGCAGGTCGGCCTGTATCTGCATCAGCAGGTTGCTTGCCGAGGCGCCGCCATCCACACGCAGTTCATGAATCTTAAGGTTTGTATCCTGTTCCATCACCTGCAGCACATCAAGGGTTTGAAAAGCGATGCTCTCAAGCGCGGCCCTGGCAATGTGCGCAGGGGTGGTGCCCCGGTTCAGCCCTATCATCAGTCCGCGGGCATACTGGTCCCAGTGCGGGGCGCCCAGGCCTGTAAATGCAGGGACAAAATACAGTCCGCCGGTATCGCTTACCTGCCGGGCCAGGGCATCGGCTTCCGCCGACGACTGTATGATGCCCAGCCCGTCGCGCAGCCATTGCAGCACAGCGCCGGCCATAAATATACTGCCTTCAAGGGCGTAGGTGGTTTGTCCGTTCATCTGCCAGGCAATAGTGGTAAGCAGGCGGTTCTCCGATATAAACGGCTCCCCCCCTGTGTTCATCAGCATAAAACAACCGGTGCCGTAAGTATTTTTCACCATCCCCTTTTCAAGGCACATCTGCCCGAACAATACCGCCTGCTGGTCACCGGCGATTCCGGCTACTGGTACCTCCGCGCCGCCGAAAGCATCCGTCACAAACCCGTAAACTTCGCTGCTGGAAGCCACCACGGGCATCAGTGAAGCGGGGATATGCATCAGTTCCAGCAACTCTTCGTCCCAGCAGAGGTCATGGATATTGAAAAGCAGGGTGCGCGAGGCATTGCTCACATCGGTCACATGTACCCGTCCGCCGGTAAGTTTCCATACAAGCCATGAATCAATGGTGCCGAACGCGAGTTGCCCCCGTTCAGCCTTCAGCCTGGCCCCCGGAACATGATCGAGTATCCAGCGGATCTTTGGCCCGCTGAAGTAGGCGTCGGATTCGAGCCCCGTTTTCCCGCGCAGCAACGCTGAAAGGCCGAGGTTTTTCAGCTCATCGCAGTAAGCTGCAGTGCGGCGGTCCTGCCATACAATGGCATTGTACACGGGCTCGCCCGTGATTCTGTCCCACACTACGGTGGTTTCGCGCTGGTTGGTGATGCCTGCCCCCGCCAGCTGCCTGCCGCTGATGCTGATTTTCGACATCGCTTCCACCGCGACCGACACCTGGGATGCCCAGATTTCGGCGGGGTCGTGCTCAACCCATCCCGGCTGCGGGTAATGCTGTCGCAACTCTTTCCGGGCAAT
>JAAYYJ010000287.1 GCA_012515455.1 Oligosphaeraceae bacterium | reverse complement strand
GGCCCGGTGCGGGCTACGGTCAAGATCAGCGGCTGGTTTACGGCTGCGGATGGGAGTCGGGCATACCAGTATATCATCCGCCTCACAGCCTGGCAAGGACTGCCGCAGTTGAAGGCGCAAATCACCTTTGTGGCGACTGAAGAGGTGGAGACGAATTTCCTGCGCGGTTTGGAATTGCGGTTGCAGCGCCGTGGCGGCAGTGCCGGTACAGGGACCATCACCCGCGAGCTGAGCGGCGATGGTGCGCTGAGCCTGGCTGTATACGGCAGCCCGCGCTTTTACCACCTGGTATCATATCGCGAGCGCAAGGCGCCGGTGGGGACCATCTCCTGGCACCAGGGCGGTGCCTGGCAGACGCTGTCCTCCTCGGAAAATATCCCGGGGTATTTCCAGTCCGGGCGCCTGACTGCCGCGGTGAAGGATTTTGCCCGCCTGTTCCCCAAGGAGTTCAGCGCTGATGCTGCGGGGCTGAGTTTTCATCTCTGGCCGGAGCGTTCGGGGATGGTCCTGGATTTGCGGCGGCGCGCGGGGCAGCGTCCGGAATATCTCGATTATAAGAATCCCGCCGGGGGGATGGGCGTGGCCAGGACGCACGATTTATATCTGTCCTGGGATGTGGCTGCGCCGGATAAATTCGCTCAGGCGGTCAACACAGTGCACCATCCGGTGATTTCACCGCAGTACTACCGGAATACCGGCGCAGCCGGGGAGTTCCTGGTCCGCAGCGACGAGCATTTCCCGCGTCTGGAAGCGGCTGTCGCCTTTTATTTCAAGTACCTGCATCAGCAGTGCCGGGAAGGTCGCTATGAGGGAATGATGGACTGGGGGGACATCCCGCTGATGCCGCATGGTCAGCAAGACCATACGGGTGCTTCCCATCCCGAATCCTCGCCGTTCCGCGGCTATACCGGCTGGAACAACAACGATTTCGGTCTGGCTCACGGGTACTGGCTGCAATACCTGCGCAGCGCCGACCCGGTCATCCTCGCGGATGCGATCTGCACCACCTGGCATGTGATTGATGTCGATACGGTGCATTATATGCCTGGCCATCCGGAGATGGTCGGGCTTGGCCGCCGGCACGACCAGCAGCACTGGGGCAGCGGCATCAGCTATGGCTATGCCATCGATTCGGCCCTGTATATGTACTTGCTCTGCGGTGAGCAGCGTTCTCTGGAGGTCTTGCGGGAGACGGCCGGCAGCAGCTTCTTCTACGGTCGCTACATCACCGCCCGCCTCTGGGAGGTCACGGGCGAGGCAGCATACCGCCAGAAGGCGGAGCAGGACCTGCAGCGGGACATCGATTTAAGCAAGGAGTACCCGTTCTCGCATAATGATTTCCGGGTCAACTCCTTTGACAGCCCGGGCTATATTTTTTATGATCAGATTCTGCCCAATGATCTGCTGCGGCAGGGCGCCATCAAGGCGGCCGAGGTGCTGCACCAGCGCTATACTTCCCCGTTCCTGCCCAAGGGATACCCGCCCTACGGGGTGTTGTTTCTGGCGCACAAGTACGCCCCCACAGACCGGAATACGGAGACCCTGCAGCGGGTGCTGCTGCAGTTGCGCCGGAATGTCCCCGCTGACCCAGCAGTCCTGCAGATTGACCCTGCTGCTCCGATGGCCGAATATGACCGGATCAATCGTGAGCAGACGCAGTTTACCAACACCTCGGTCTTCAGTCTGAAGTTCGCCACGGCCCTGCCGTACTGCCTGGAACGTCTGCGTCTGGCCGGGGTGCGGGAGGACGAGTGCTTGAATTACCAATACGACTGGGTTGAGCCCGAATCCTTCACCGAGATTCTGGCAACTGCGAACATTACTCCGAACGCCTTTCCCCAGTGGCGCAACGGGTGGACGGTCAAGGTCAGCCAAGTCAGTTTTGCCGACTGGTATGCGGGCGGCACCTTTTCCACCAGAGGACATATTCTCTGGCGCAAGGCGGTGCAGCGCTACAAGCTGTATGAAGACGGACGGCTGCTGGGGCCGGTCTCATTCGCGCACCGGCTGATCCAGGCGAACGGCACTTTCGGCTGGTCGCATCGCGGCGGGAATATCTTGTTCAGTGTGCCAGACAACAGCAACCCGGCAGAGAACAAACGCGAGTATCGACTGGTCTATACATCCGCGGCCGACTGGCGCTGGCAGGACCAGCCGTCTTTTGAGGAGGCACTGCCGGCGGACAAAATTTATCCTTATCCGGATTTGCGCAAAGTCAGCGGGGAGTGGTGCTGCAGCCTGGAGCATCCCTCACCCGATCCGGTCTGTGTCTATCCTGAGCCGCCGGAGCTGCAGAAGTTGTATCAGGAGTCCCTGCAGCGGCATAAATTCAGCGAAGACGCCACACCGTTGCCGGAGTGGCGCCGGGAGCAGAATCTGATAATTTTCAAGACTTCCGACGGCAGTGATCCGCGTCAAAATGGCCGGTGCTACCGCCTGCAGTACACCGCAGCTCAGCAATAGAATTGGCCCCGGGATGGGGAGGGATTTGCCGGGGTGCTGACAAACCTGGGTTCCTGCATCGCGAGTATATTCTCAGCAGGAGGTCAGGCTGGCAATGGGGGTTATTCCTTCTGCACCAGCACCACCTGATAGAGCATTTTGTTGCCTGTGAAGGACGCCTTGCGTTCGGCCAGGGGTTGCGGGAAGGTAGGAGAGAGCAGCTGCAGATTGTGCGCATATAATCTATTGACCAGCTTCTGGATATTTTTGTCGGTAGCGGACAGGATGGCGACCAGGGTGTGTTTCGGTCCATTATCCTGCCAGTCGACTGTGCAATCATGCAACCGGGCGGCTTCTTCCAGGGCAATTCTGCCGCTGGCCAGAGTGTCGGTCAGCCAGATATGGCGGACACGGCTGGCGAGCGCCTGCTGCCGTGATTTAGGATAGGATTCTTTGACGCTCATGCCGGTGGAGACATTGCGTAAATCAGTGATTTCGACATTGCCGTTCAAGTTCAGCTGATCGTGGAGCGAAAACCCCTCATTTGGCAAGGGAGTTTCAATCTTCCGCAGTTGGGTGGTGTCTGACAGCGCGGCAGGCTTGTGCACCGGCTGGTTGGACGCGGCCAGCCGGACATTGGTCGGGTCCCTGCGGGCGTAAGAATAGAGCAACCAGCCGCCCAGGACTGCGACCAGCAGCCAGGATGCGGCTTGGCTGAGTATGGGCCAGGCCAGATGGGGGGCAGCCGGGATCTTTCCGGCTGGATGGGCTTGTCTGACTGCGGCGTTGATGCGCTGGGCCAGGCCTGCGGGAGGAGCGGATAAAGCGCTGGTCAGGCGTTCAATTTGGTAAAACGCGGCCAGGGTCTGCTGGCAGTGCTCGCAGTTGGTCACGTGTTCAGCGATGGCATGGTCACTGGGCTGGTCGTAATAAAAGCTCAGTTCTTCGGGGTCGGGGCAGGCGGTGATATAAGTTGGTTGTTCGGTATCCATGGCAATCATCACCTTTTTGAGAAAAATATATAGAGCAAACGAAACTGCTGAGGACTGGGCAAGCGACCGTGTAATGGCGGTTGGCGGAGGGGGAGGAGTTACAGCGCCAGGCGGTTCTTGAGTTCTTCCCGGCCACGGGCGATCTTGGATTTGATCGTGCCGACTTTGCAATGCAGGATTTTGGCAATTTCCTCGTAGCTGAGTTCTTTCAGGTTGCGCAGCGTGACCGCCAGGCGGTATGACTCAGGCAGATTTTCCATCGCCTCGCGGGTCTTTGCCTTCAGTTCCTCATAAATCAGCTCACGGTCGGGAGAGAGGCGCTCGTCAGGCAGGTCGATTGCCATCTCGCCGTCATTTCTGGCATTTTCGACGGGCGCATTGATGCTCAATTCCTGTCCGCGGCCGCGGATTTTATGCCAGCGGTGTTTGTTTCGGGCGAGGTTGATGACGATACGGTACATCCAGGTGGAGAATTCGGAATCGCCGCGGAAATTCTGCAAAGCGCGGTAGATACGGAGGAAAGCATCCTGTGCCACTTCTTCTGCGTCTTCCCGATTGGCCAGGATTCCGTAGGCGATCTGGTATGCCCGGCTGGAGTGTTTTTCCACCAGTAGTGCGAAAGCCTCCTGATCGCCATGATTGATGAAGCGGTCAATCAAGCTGTTGTCATCTGGCAATACTTCGTTTGACATCGCGTTCCCGTGGGAGTTCCCAGCAAGTCAATATTTTCCGGTTCAGGACACAGTACGGACGAATAATGTGCCGCGGTCTTGTGCTTTATGTTCGGGGGAGATGGGGTTGCGTTTTCCGGCCTTAGCGTTAGCTGGCTGGTGCCGGGGGCGGGGCAGCAGGGCGGGATGGTGCCCTGCTACCCGGTCGCGACCAGGGGGAAGG